>JABEVL010000060.1 GCA_013043995.1 Spirochaetales bacterium
GGCGATGATGAGAGACGGACCCGGGAACTCTTCGGCCTCTTTCAGGGCCTTGAAGTACTGGGCCTGGTTGGCTCCCATGGCGACCTGGGCGACGTAGACGTAACCGTAGCTGGCGGCCATCAGGCCAAGGTCTTTCTTGCGGACCTGCTTGCCTTGGGCGGCGAACTTGGCGATGGCGCCGACGGGGGTCGACTTTGAGGCCTGGCCGCCTGTGTTGGAGTAGACTTCGGTGTCCATGACCAGGACGTTCACGTCGTGACCCGTCGAAAGGACGTGGTCAAGGCCGCCGTAGCCGATGTCGTAGGCCCAGCCGTCACCGCCAAAGATCCACTGGCTGGTTTTGACCAGGTAGTTCTTGAGTTCCAGGATGGTCTTGGCCCAGGGTTCAGTTTTGCCCTTCAGGACTTCGATGACCTTGTTGCTGACCTCGCGGGTTTTTTGGCCGTTGAGCTTGTTGGCGATCCAGTCGTTGAACGCGTCGGCCACGGGTCCTGTGACCCCGGCTGCCAGCGCTTCCTTCATGGTGCGTTCCAAGCGTTCGCGCATTTTTTCCACGGCCATGAGCATGCCCAGACCGTACTCGGCGTTGTCTTCAAAAAGACTGTTGGCCCAAGCGGGTCCCTGGCCCTGGGCGTTGGTCGTGTAGGGAGTGGAGGGACAGCTGCCGCCGTAGATTGAGGAACACCCCGTGGCGTTGGCCACCATCATGCGGTCACCGAACAACTGGGTGATGAGTTTGATGTAGGGCGTTTCACCGCAACCGGCGCAGGCCCCGCTGAACTCGAACAGGGGTTTGGCGAACTGGCTGTTCTTGACGTTGTTCACGCCCGTCAGGTCGGACTTGTAGGTGACGTTCCCCAGGGCGAAGTTCCAGTTTTCCATCTGGGGCATCTGGCTGGCCAGGGGCTTCATAAGCAGAGCCTTGACGTCTTTTTTACCGGGACAAACGTCGGCGCAGTTTCCGCAGCCCGTGCAGTCGTAGGGACTGATTTGGATGCGGAAGGTGTAGTCTTCTAGGCCCTTGCCGACAGCTTTGAGGCCCGTGAACCCTGCGGGGGCCTTGGCGGCTTCTTCCTTGCTGACCAAAAAGGGGCGGATGACGGCGTGGGGGCAGACGTAGGCGCACTGGTTGCACTGGATGCACGCGTCGGACTGCCACTCGGGGACGTTGACCGCGATACCGCGCTTTTCGTAGCTCGCCGTGGCGTTGGGCCAGGTTCCATCTTCGCGTCCCTTAAAGGCGCTGACGCTCAGGTCGTCGCCCTGCTGGCTGTTGATCATGTCGACAACCTTGCGGACAAACTCGGGGGAGTCGGGGGCGCTTCCGGCGATCTTGACCTCGGCGCTGAGCTTTTTCCACTCGGGCTTCACCTCGACCTTGACGAGGGCTCCAACGCCCTGGTCGACGGCCTCGTTGTTCATCCGAACGACCTCGTCGCCCTTCTTCCCGTAGCTCTTTTTGATCGCGTCCTTCATATAGCCGACGGCTTCGGTGTAGGGAATGACGTTGGACAGCTTGAAAAACGCCGATTGCAGGATGGTGTTGGTGCGTCCCGTCATGCCCAGTTCCTCGGCGATCTTGGTCGCATTCAGGATGTAGAAGTTGACCTCGGCGTCGGCGAGCTGTTTCTTCACGAAGTCGGGCAGGTGCTGGACGGTTTCCTCGGCGCTCCAGAGCGAGTTCAAAAGGAAGGTGCCGCCTTTCTTGATGCCTTTGAGCATGTCGTACTTGTCGAGGTAGCTGGGCTGGGAACAGCTGACAAAGTCGGGACTGTTGACCAGGTAGGGGGAGCGGATGGGGCTTTTGCCAAAGCGAAGGTGGCTGACGGTGAACCCGCCCGACTTTTTCGAGTCGTAGGCAAAGTAGGCCTGCGCGTAGAGGTCCGTATGATCGCCGATGATCTTGATGCTGTTCTTGTTCGCTCCCACGGTTCCGTCGGCACCCAAACCGAAGAACTTGCACTCGATGGTCCCTTCGGGGACGACGACGACCTCTTGTTTGGGGAGGGGGGGGGAGTGGAAGGTCACGTCGTCCACGATGCCCAGCGTGAAGTGGTTCTTGGGCTCGCTTCGGGCCAGGTTTTCGTAGACGGTGATGATCTGGGCGGGCGTGGTGTCCTTGCTCGACAAGCCGTAGCGGCCGCCGACGATCAGGGGCGCGTTCGCCTGGCCGTAAAACACGCTGCGCACGTCGAGGTAGAGGGGTTCGCCTTCGGCGCCCGGTTCCTTGGTGCGGTCAAGCACGCAGAGTTTTTTCATGGTCTTGGGGGCGACGGCCAAGAGGTGCTTGGCGCTGAAAGGCCTGTAGAGGTGGACGATGATAACGCCGACCTTCTTGCCTTGTTTGACGAGGTAATCGACGGTTTCGCGCAGGGTTTCGGTGACGGCGCCCATCGCGATGACGACGTCGGTGGCGTCGGGAGCCTCATAGTACAAAAAGGGTTTGTAGGTGCGGCCGACGAGCTTGCTGATCTGGTCCATGTAGTCTTCAACGATCCCGGGAACCGCATCGTAAAAGGGGTTGCAGGCTTCGCGAGCCTGGAAAAAGACGTCGGGATTTTGGGCCAGGCCTCGGGTCACGGGGCTGTTGGGGTTCAGGGCGCCGGCACGGAAACGCTTCACGTCTTCCCAGGGGACGAGCTTGGCCAACTCGTCGTACTCCAGGACTTCAATTTTTTGAATTTCGTGACTTGTTCTGAATCCGTCAAAGAAATGCAGGAAGGGAACCCGGCTTTTCAGCGCCGCCAGGTGGGCGACTCCGGCCAGGTCCATGACCTCTTGGACGGAGCTCGTGGCCAGCATGGCAAAGCCGGTTTGGCGGCAAGCGTAGACGTCCTGGTGGTCGCCGAAAATCGACAGAGCGTGGCTGGCCAGGGTGCGAGCCGAAACGTGGATCACGCCGGGCAAAAGCTCGCCGGCCATCTTGTACATATCGGGGATCATCAGCAAAAGACCCTGGCTGGCGGTGTAGGTCGTCGTCAGGGCACCCGCTTGAAGCGAACCGTGAACGGCACCGGCCGCGCCCGCTTCGGACTGCATCTCGACGAGGCGAACGGTTTCTCCAAAGATGTTTTTATGCCCTTTGGCGGCCCATTCGTCGGTGTATTCGGCCATGTTGGAAGAGGGGGTGATGGGGTAGATCGCCGCAACTTCGGTAAAAGCATAGGAAACGTGCGCTGCCGCCATGTTTCCGTCCATAGTCTTTTTAGACCTAGACATGTTAACTCCTGTGAGGCGCTTTCAAAACTCCGCAGAGGGGAAGTTGGAGATTTTTAGAACCAAAGCTCTCTCCGACCTCTTCTATGCAAGACTTTGAAAATGCCTCCTGTTTTTGTTGGATTTTTGCCAACATTGTGTCGGTTCAGGTTCAAAAAATCTCCTTGGGTACCCCCCAAGGCCGGTTTTAAAAACTTCAAAACCTGAGATCATCTTACTTTCGTTCATTTTTTTGTTCAAGTGCCCGCGATCAATCTTTTAATATTTTTAATCAAATAATGTGAATGTAATCACAAAAAATATCTTAAAAAGAAGACGTTTCGTCAACTGGATTGATCGTTCTTTCGCCTTTCGGCGGCGATGGCGTGCATTTCTTCGGCAAAAGCGGGAAACCTTTTGACCACCTTGTCAAAGGTCGCCTTGTCGATGCGGTACAGCTCGCACCAATCCAAGGACACGACGGTTGCCGTCCGGGGAACAGAATGCAAAAGCGCGATTTCGCCGAAGTATTGGCCTTCCCCCAGGACGGCGTAGCTGACGCTTCTGTCGGCGGAAACAACCTCGACGGAGCCCTTGGTGATAAAAAACACGTCCATGCCGATTTCTCCGGCTTCAAAGACGACGTCTCCGGGTTGGAGGATCACGGGCTGAAGGTTCAAAACCACCTGGCGCAGGACGGCTTCGGGGGCATTCCTGAAAAGCGGCACCCGTTCCAGAAGGTCGCGGTTGAGGTGAAGCCCGATATCGGACCACAACTGCGCCGGAAGGCTGTCGGCGATCGCGGCTTCTTCGTGGCCTCTGCGGAACCTCCAAAGGTATTCAAAGTAGTCGCGCACCCTTTTTTGAAGACCTTGGGGAACCTTCCTGTAGCGTAAAAACGCCTCGACCTGTTCGATTTTTTGCTGAAAGGAGTTCTTGGCAACGTCGATGTTGGCGATCAGGCTGGCCATGACGCCGATCACGTAACCGTAAATTCCCGCACCGAAAATTTCGATAAAAATCACAAAAAGGATCTGGTTGTTGGTGTGGGGCGTGATGTCTCCGTAACCGATCGTCGTCATCGTCGTGACGGTCCAGTACAGGGCCCGCAGGTAAAGCGAACCGTCGTCCAACCCGTCAGGGTTCCCCGCGACGATCATCCAGGCGTTGGCGACGTAGTGGGCCGAAAAAGCAAAGACCAGCAGAAGATTGAAGATCCTCAGGACAGAAGGGGTAACCTGGAGGTGGAAAGTAAGGTCCCGAAGGTACCTCAAAA
>JABEVL010000061.1 GCA_013043995.1 Spirochaetales bacterium
ACGCGTCGAAGCGCTCGTCTCAAAAGCGGCACGAACACCTTCGTTGATCCTGATTCAGGGCGAAAGCGGCACAGGAAAAGAGGTGCTCGCTCGCCGGATTCATGAACTCAGCCCCTGGAACAAGGGGCCCTTCATCGCCGTGAACGTGGGAGCCTTGCCTGAAACCCTGCTGGAGAGCGAGCTCTTCGGTTACGAAAAAGGGGCCTTCACGGGGGCGGATCGTCGTAAACTGGGAATGTTCGAGCTCGCTTCGGGAGGGACGATCTTTCTGGACGAAATCGGTGAAACGCCCCTTCCCGTTCAGGTTAAACTTTTGCGGGTCATCCAGGAACGGACGATCCAACACCTGGGGGGGAGCGTCCCCCTCCCCGTCGACGCCCGAATTTTGGCTGCGACCAACCGGGATCTTTCCCACGAAGTTCGGGAAGGCCGCTTCCGAGAGGATCTTTTTTACAGACTCAACGTCGTTCCCGTCACACTCCCGCCTCTTCGCGAACGTCTTGAGGACCTTCCCTGGTTATGTTCAAGACTTTTGGAACGCCTGGCGCCGGCCATGGGTAAACCGATCCGTGGACTTACAGAACAAGCACTTAGGAAACTTTCGAGTTATGCTTTTCCCGGCAACGTTCGAGAGCTTGAAAATCTTTTGGAACGCGCCCTGATCTTTGCCGAAAGCGACACCATCACCGCCGAAAATCTCGACCTGCCCGACGTCGCCGAACGTTCGGTTCAGGATCCTCAGGCCCAAGAAATTACCCCGGGGACCCTCCGTGACCTGGAAAGAAAGGCCATCGAAACGGCGCTTTTGAAGTGGGAAGGCAATCAAACCCGGGCCGCTGAAGAGCTTGGAATTACCCGCAGAACCCTCTTCAACAAGATCCACGAGTACGGCTTAACAAAAAATCTTTAAATTCATGCCGAGATCGCCCTTCCGAGGCCCCTTTCCTGCTTGACGAAGAGTCGGTACACTACCATTGTGTGATGTACAATCTTGACCAAGGAAGGGGGTACATGGCCATCCAAAAGCACTTCGACCAGCAGACCTGGCAACGCATCAAGGCCTTTTCAGACACTAAACCCACTCCGTTTCTGGTGGTGGATCTGCCCACCGTGGAACGGAAGTACCGCGAACTTCAGGAAGCCTTTCCCGAAGCCCGCATTTTTTATGCTATCAAAGCCAATCCAGCCGTCGAAGTTCTTCAACTTTTGGCCGACTTGGGCTCCTGTTTTGACGTCGCCTCCATTTACGAGCTCGACCGGGTCCTTGCGATCGGCGTCTCTCCAGATCGCCTCTCGTTCGGGAACACCATCAAAAAACGCTCCGACATCAAGTATTTTTACGAAAAAGGCGTTCGGACCTTTGCGACCGACTCCGATGCCGACTTGGCCAACATCGCCTTCAACGCCCCGGGTTCCAACGTCTACATCCGCATCCTGACCGAAGGTGATCAGACAGCGGACTGGCCCCTCTCGCGCAAGTTCGGCTGTCAGACCGACATGGCCCTTGACCTGGTAAACATGGCAAAACGCCTGTCCCTGCACCCGATCGGCGTGTCGTTTCACGTCGGAAGCCAGCAGCGCGACATCGGCGCCTGGGACGCTGCGATCGCCAAGGTCAACCAGTTGTTTTACCGTCTTTTGGAGGAGGACAACATCCGCCTCAAGGTCATCAACATGGGCGGCGGTTTCCCCGCGCAGTACCTGGCCAAGGCGCATTCGCTTTCGACGTACGCCCAGGAAATTCACAGGTTTCTCAAGGAAGACTTCGGGGATGACATCCCCGAACTGATTCTGGAACCAGGGCGCTCACTCGTCGGCGACGCAGGCGTTCTCGTGTCTGAAGTCGTGCTGATTTCCCGAAAGTCGGTCAACGCCCTCAACCGATGGGTCTACACCGACGTGGGTAAATTTCAGGGGATGATCGAAACTCTCGACGAGGCCATCAAGTACCCGCTCTACACTGAAAAATCTCTTTACGACGACAACATCGGAGAAAGCGAAGAAGTGATCATCGCAGGTCCGACGTGCGATTCTATGGACATTCTCTACGAAGACTACAAGTACACCCTGCCGATGAACATGGCTATCGGCGACCGCCTGTATTGGTGCAGCACCGGGGCCTACACGACGAGTTACAGCTCGGTCGAATTCAACGGTTTTCCTCCCTTGAAGGCGTACTTCCTATAAAACAGCCTGCAGTTCTCAGCATTTGGGAATTGCAGGCTCCCTGAGCTTTCCTTTAAGATGGAAAAATGAAGAAAACCGGGACTCTCGCTATCGAAACCCTGGCTGCGATGCCCCGAGCAACGCTCCGGATTCATCCAAACGTGGGCTTTGAGCTGGGGATGATGACCACACAGCATGCAGTACATTGGGACGTTCACGGCACACTCCAGGCCTTTTTGGAAGGACACACCTCAAACCCTGTGGCCGGGTCGGTCCAGCTCCTGAATGAATGCCCCCAGGAAACCCTTCAGATGGCTCCCAGCGATTGGAAAAATGCCGGAATGCCCCGCCAAGCCGTCCTGCTCTTTGACGGTGACCGCCTCTTCCTCCACCCCCTCTCATCCTGACAAATCTTCTGCGGAATTGACTTTTTCCCGTGATGGGCATAGTGTTGAGTCCTCTTTTACTCTGTTCCTAGGAGCCTGAGCATGGCTGAAAACAAAGGGAAAGTTCAGCTTTTCCTGGAAATTTACGAAAGCATTTTGAAAGCTCGCGAAATTGATATTTTGGAGCAAGACTACACCCAGCGGGGTGAGGCCTTTTTTCATGTGTCCGGAGCCGGTCACGAAAACGTGGCTTTTCTCAACCCTTTTTTGATTCCTGAAGACTACCTGCACTGCCATTACCGCGACAAATCCCTGATGCTTGCCCGCGGCGTCACCTCGAGACAGTTTTTTTTGAGCCTCTTTGCCAAAGATCAAAGCCACAGCCGCGGACGACAAATGTCCGCCCACCTGAGCGACCCTTCCAAGAACGTTTTAAGCCTCGTCGGCCCCGTGGGGAACAACGCCCTGCAGGCCGCGGGCCTGGCCGCTGCGGTTAAAAGTCGTGCCAAAAACCCGATTGTTCTATGCGCCCTGGGCGACGGGACGACCCAGCAGGGCGAGGTGCTTGAATCCATCGCCCACGCCGTGCGCGAAACCCTGCCGGTCCTCTACCTGATCGAAGACAACACCTGGGCGATCAGCACCAAGACCAACCAAAGGACCTTTTACGACCTGCCCAGCGGCCCCGCAAAAGAATTTTACGGCATCCCCATCGTGCGCGTGGACGGCCGCGACCCCGAAACGGTCTATGAGACCTTCGGCAAGGTCGTTACCGAAATGCGCCGGGACCGGAAACCGGCCATCGTGGTCTTTCAGGTTTCACGGCTCAACAGCCACACCAACGCCGACGACCAACGTTTGTACAGGTCGCTCGAGGAAATTGAAGAAACCCGGCGCCGGGACGACCCCGTCCTCTTCCTTGAAAATTGGCTCGTGGAACACGGCGAAGACCGCAACCATCTGGCCGAAATTCGCCAGAACGTACAAAAATCCCTGACTCAGGAAGCCGTTGAAGCACAGGAAAGCCCCGAGCCCGAACCCTGCTTCACGGCTAAAGCCGAGCTTCCCAAGTCCCTGACCGACCCGGCCCGCGAATACAGGGGAGCCGCTGACGGCGACCAGATCACCATGCTGGAGGCCATCCGGGAAGTGCTTAAAACGCGTCTTGCCTGGGACGAAAAGGTCTCCCTTTTTGGAGAAGACCTGGAAGACCCCAAGGGCGACGTTTTTGGCATCACCAAGGGCCTCAGTCAAGCCTTCCCCGGCCGGGTCCAGAACTCTCCTTTGGCCGAGTCCACCATCGTCGGAGTGTCCGTCGGCCGCGCTTTGGCGGGCGAACGCCCCGTCGCCTTTTTGCAGTTTGCTGACTTTTTCCCTATCGCTTTTAATCAAATTTTCGCCGAGCTGGGGTCCATGCATTGGCGCACCGACGGAGGATGGAAATGCCCCGTCATCATCATGGCCACCTGTGGGGGCTTTAAGCCCGGTCTGGGCCCTTTCCACGCCTCCAGCATGGAATCCATCGCCGTGCACACGCCTGGTATCGACGTCTACATGCCTTCGAGTGCCGGGGACGCCGCGGGGCTTCTGAACGCCGCTTTTGAAAGTCAGCGCCCCACGGTCTTTTTCTACCCCAAGAGCAGCCTCAACGACCGGAGCGCCGCCACAAGCCGCGACGTTGCCCGCCAGATCGTCGCCATCGGCAAGGCCAGGATGCACCGCAAGGGTAACGACTTCACCTTCGTCGCCTGGGGCAACACCGTCAGCCTGTGTGACAAGGCCGCCGTCGCGCTCGAAAACGCCGGAATCACCAGCGACGTGATCGACCTTCGATCGCTATCGCCGTGGGATGAAGAAACCGTTGTGGAATCGGTTCGGCGCACTGGCCGTCTCATTATCGCTCAAGAAGACAGCCTGACCGCGTCGATGGCCAGCGAGATTTCGGCCACCGTCGGGGAACGTGTCGGCACTCAGGTTCAGATTCGCCGCGTTTCACGACCCGATACCCACGTTCCTTTCCACTTTGAGAATCAGCTTGAGGTTCTCCCCTCGTACAAGAAAATCCTGACAGCCGCCGTCGAAATGTTGGGAGGACAACTGAGCTGGATTCAGGCCAAGGGCGCCGAAGAGGGTTTTACCTACGTCGAAGCCGCAGGCTCGAGTCCTTCGGACGAATCCGTCACCGTGCTCGATTGGAAGGTCAAGGTTGGAGACACCCTCAAGCCCGGTTTGATGCTCGCTGAAATGGAAGCCGACAAGGCGGCTTTTGACCTGTCGTGCCCGGTCAGCGGAACCTTGGCGGAAATTCTGGTTCCCGTGGGCGACATGGTCAAAGTCGGCACCCCCTTACTCAAGGTAGCCACGGGCACGGCCAAAATCGTGCGAAAACCCGCAACCCAGGAGAACCCGGGCACCCCCGTCATCGACTTACCCGCCCGATCCGTGACTTTTACGGGAAATGCGTTGCCCAGCCGCCTCACGGGCCCCGTAGCCGGCATCGCCGGTATCGCTATCGCTCCGGGTTCTCGCCGCGTCAGCAACGAAGAAATTGCCCAGAAGTGCCCCGAATGGACCGCCGAGGACATCCTTAAACGCATCGGCATCGAATCACGTCCCTGGGCAACCGATGACGAAGACGCCCTCAGCCTCGCCACCCGCGCCGCAAAAGACCTACTTGCAGCTCAGAATTTGACGGCCGCTGATCTGACCGCCGTCTTTTGTTCTACAGGCACACCCGTGAAATTTACCCCATCCATGGCCTGCCTTGTCCTTGCAGAAATCTCCCAGGGCCTCACGCCCCAGCCTGAAATGCAGGCGGCCGACATCAACAGCGCCTGTTCGGGCTTCCTTTACAGCCTTCAGGCGGCTTATGACCACCTGCTCCACAACCCGGAAGGCCGCGTTTTGGTCTTGACCACCGAGGTGCTTTCCCGGAAAACCGACCCCACAGACTACCAGACGGCCCCGATCTTTGGTGACGCTGCCACTGCGACTCTGGTTGTCGGCGCGAAGCACGCCTCAGCGATGCTGGCAAGCATCGACCGTCCCGTGCTTTCAGCCAAGGGCGAAAACGGCGACATCCTCCGCGTTCCCCTTCCGCAGGACGGGTTTATCTACCAGGACGGCCCCAAGGTCTACCTCGAAGCCGTCCGACAGATGATTGCCCAGCTCGAAGCCGCCTGCGCCGCAGGAGGAACAAGCCCTGCCGACCTCGATCTGATCGTCGCCCATCAGGCCAATCAGCGCATCCTCAACGCTGTTCGTCAAAAAACAAAGGTGGCTCCCGAAAAGGTCTTCAGCAACATCAGAAACTACGGCAACACCTCGTCCAATACCATCCCGTTGGGTTTGTATGAGTTGCTTCCCCAAAGAAAGCCCGGAAAAATCATCGGACTCACTGCCTTTGGGGGCGGTTTCACCTTCGGTGCCGCCATTTTGCGGACACTTTAGAGTTTGACATGACTTGGCGCAACGTCGGCGAAATTTTCAGTTCGGGTGCCTTGCGCCCCTTGGTTGTGCAGTTTGACGCGCTGATCAAGACCGCCCTCGCCGAAGACCTCGGCCGAGGCGGCGACTTGACCACCGACCTCATCTTTAAAGCGTCTCACACGAGCCAGTGTGTCCTCAAAGCCCGCCACGATGGAGTTTTGTCGGGCTTGGCTCCCGCCCTTTGGGTTTGGGCCTCGCTTGACGACACCCTCGAAGTTGCCCTGGATTATCAGGACGGCGATTTTCTTCCCTCGGGTTCCAAGGTCTTGGAAATCCGGGGGCGAACACGCCCCATTTTGACTGGAGAGCGTACGGTCCTGAACCTGCTGGGCCACCTTTCGGGAATTGCCACACGCACGAGGCGGCTGGTTCAGATGCTCGATGGAACCAACGCTTCGTTATGCGACACCCGCAAGACCCTTCCGGGTCTAAGAACCTTGCAAAAATACGCCGTCACCTGCGGCGGCGGTTTCAACCACCGTTTTGGGCTGGATGACTGCATTCTGATCAAAGACAACCATATTGCCGCCTGCGGTTCCTTAACCGAGGCCGTTCAGCGGGTTCGGGCCTTGATCGGACACACCGTCAAAATCGAAGTTGAGGTGGACAGCCTTGAACAGCTCGACGAGGCCTTGAGCACAGGTGTCGAAATCGTCCTTCTCGACAATTTCTCGGCCCAGGAGATGGCCCAAGCCGTCGCCCGCCGCAACGCGTTGAACAGAAATACCGCAGAGGGAACAAAAAGTCCTCTTTTGGAAGCCTCGGGCGGGGTGGATGAAAAAACGATCCGCACCCTAGCTGAAACGGGCGTTGACCTGATTTCCATGGGGGCCCTCACCCACAGTGTGACAAACTTTGACTTTGGCCTGGATCACTGATCTGCATTAAACTCCACCTTTTCAGGACCTCACCGTACAAAGCGCCCCTTGCCTGTCTTCTTCTTTCGTGTCAAGCTTGAACCAAGGGGGCAATCGTGATCAATGAAACAATTCAGGACATTGAAATGCGCATCCAGACTTCGCCCACGCTCGACACGCGCCAAAAATCAGATTTGCTCAAGCTGCTGACAAGCCTAAAAACCGAGGTCGATCAACTTTCCAAAACCCACCACGAGGACGCCGCAAGTCTTACGGATTTCATCCGCTCCACGGCCAGAGAAAGCCTCAAAAGGCAGCAGAACCCCAAGCTCGTGAAAATTTCGCTGGAAGGCGTGCACGCCTCGGTCGAAAAATTTGAAGCCAGCCACCCCGTCCTGACGGAAACCGTCAACAACCTCTGCAACTACTTTTCAGGCATGGGCATTTAGCCGACCCCGAAGGGTCAAACGGGTCTGCCGGGAATTTTCACGAAGGCGGTGTGCGCGGTCTGAGGGCCTCGGCGTCGACAGGAGGAAGCAAAAACGCATTTCTGGACTTGTCCAGGTGTTCTATTTCTGTAGCAAGCGTTTCGTTTTTGACGGGTTTCAGAATTTTTTGGACAGAGTCCTGGGCCCAAACCGCTCGGACAACTTTTTCTCCTGGTGCCTTGAACGAGCCGGGTCCCTGACGTTCCCCCGCAACAAAATGGCCCTGAAACCAAGCCCCGTTCCGCCAGTGATACACGCCCATCCCATTGGGCTTACCGTCGAGAAAAGACCCGATGTAGGTGTCCCCGTTCCTGAAAAAGAAAAAACCCCGGCCAGCGGGCACGCCCCCGGACAAGGGTCCACGGTACCAACCCTGCAGGTAGGGCACCCAGTACGTTTTGCCGGGAATTTCCCAGATCATCTGGGGATGACGGAAAGGTGGCCGACGTGCTCCCAGGAGTCTCGCCGCCCAGTAGGGATCCGCAACATCGCTGAGAACTATGCCGGTTGGCCACCCCTCGGACACGGCGTGGATTACCGTTCCCTGCCCCAGGTACAGCGCAACGTGGGTCGGTTCGCGGGGACTCCGTCCCGTAGCAAAAAACAAAATATCGCCTGGGCGGATCTGTTCTAAGGGGACTGAAGAACCAAAATGGACTAGTTTTTGCACGGATCCCGGCATTCCGGGGAAAAGATCATGGTAAACTGACCATATAAATCCGCTGCAGTCCAACCCTGACCTGCTCCGGCCGCCCAGATCGTAGGGTACCCCAAGATCTTTCTCAGCCCTTGTATAGACGTGGTCAGCTATGACAGCCGGCAGCGCCACCCCCAATTCAGGGACGGCAAACAGAAACCCGGTCAAAAAAAGCCTTAAAGCAAACTTAACTGGGGCAGCAAATAACTTTTGATTTTCTAGTGGAAGAAACATGCTGCGATCCTATCGCAGGTCGAGAAAAAAATCATTACCCTGATTGTCAGGTCTGAGCTTGCGCAAAATTTCGTGCTCAGTTAAAGTTTAGGTATGAAAATACCCCTTCGCAGCGCGACCAACACAGTTGGCCGCATGATGGCCGGGGCCCGCTCTCTTTGGCAGGCCAACGGCATGAACAAAGAGCAGTTTGGCAAGCCGATCATCGCCATTGCGAACAGTTTTACCCAGTTTGTTCCGGGCCACGCCCACCTTCACGATATCGGGCAGAAAGTCAAAGCCATCATCGAAAGCCACGGTTGTTTCGCGGCCGAGTTCAACACCATCGCCATCGACGACGGCATCGCCATGGGACACTCGGGGATGCTTTATAGCCTCCCTAGCCGCGACCTGATCGCCGACAGCGTCGAATACATGGTCAACGCCCACTGTGCGGACGCCCTCATCTGCATTTCCAACTGCGATAAAATCACCCCGGGCATGCTGATGGCCGCCTTTCGTCTCAACATTCCTACCATCTTCGTCTCGGGCGGACCGATGGAAGCTGGCCGTGTCGGCGACAAGAAATACGACCTCATCGACGCCATGGTGATGTCGGCGGACAGTGCTGTGGACGATGCCACCCTTGAGGCCGTCGAAAACAACGCCTGCCCCACCTGCGGTTCGTGCTCGGGAATGTTTACAGCCAACAGCATGAATTGTCTGAACGAGGCCCTGGGTCTGGCCCTTCCCGGCAACGGAACCCTGGTCGCCACCCATGCCGAACGCCTGAAGCTTTTTGAAAAAGCTGCCCACCGGATCGTCGACATTGCATTGGAATACTACCAGACGGGCAACGAACGCTTGCTTCCCCGCGGCATCGCCACAAAAAAAGCTTTCATGAACGCCATGAGCCTCGACGTCGCCATGGGAGGAAGCACGAACACTGTCTTGCACCTCCTGGCCATCGCACGTGAAGGAAACGTCGATTTTACCATGAAAGACATCGACGAGCTTTCTCGGCGTGTTCCCTGCATCTGCAAGGTCGCCCCAAGCTCCGACTACCACGTGGAGGACGTCCACCGCGCTGGGGGCATCATGGGCATCTTGGCAGAACTGGATCGCGGCGGGCTTCTCGATACTTCCGTAGCCCGCGTCGACGCTCCTTCGCTCGCTCACGCTCTCAAGGAATGGGATATCGCAGGTCCGGCTCCAGCCTCGGCGCAGGAATTCTACAAAGCGGCACCTGGAGGACGCAGGAACCTTGTGATGGGCAGCCAGAATTCCCGCTTTAAAGAACTCGACCTTGACCGCAAGGACGGATGCATCCGCACCGTCGCCAACGCCTACTACCCCGACGGAGGCCTGGCGGTCCTTTTCGGCAACATCGCCGAGCGCGGTTCCATCGTCAAAACGGCAGGGGTCGACTCCAGTATTTTTGATTTCACGGGAAAGGCCGTTGTTTTTGAGAGCCAAGAAGACTCCGTGAAAGGGATCCTTTCGGGGAAAGTCAAGGCAGGCGACGTGGTCGTCATCCGCTACGAGGGGCCAAAAGGTGGCCCCGGCATGCAGGAAATGCTCTACCCGACGAGCTATCTGAAAAGCCTCCACCTCGGAAAGGCCTGCGCCCTATTGACGGACGGACGTTTTTCGGGTGGCACCAGCGGACTTTCCATCGGCCACGTGAGTCCCGAGGCGGCTTCGGGCGGCGGGATTGCCCTGATTCGCGACGGTGACTTGATTGAAATTTCGATCCCCCGCCGTTCTTTGAACCTCAAGGTGAGCGAGGACGAACTCCAAAAACGCCGCGAAGCCGAGCTGGCGCGCGGGGCTAAGGCGTGGTCCCCGCAAAATCGTGAGCGTCAGATCAGCACGGCGCTGAAAGCCTACGCTTTGTTCGCCCAGAGCGCCGACGAGGGAGCTATCAGGAAATTGCCCGGGGCTTAAACCGTAACGAAGCTTGTATTCCTTGACCGCAGGAACGAAAATCATCCTAGTGGCCGCTATGGAATCATCCTTTCGTTCGCCGCAAATTCTGGTTCCTCTCAAACCTCGAACCGAGAGTACCCAGGGTCAGGACATCGTCCTCTACCTGCGTCCAGAAACGAACGGTGTTCAGGTTGAGAGCGTTCTCTTCCGAGTTTTTTCCCGCTCCGTCTGGAAAGAACGGCTGACCCTGGCCTACTTTGCCAACTTGCCGGGCGATTTTATCCTGCACCACAGGATCGTCGAACAGCACTACGCTTCGCGGTTGGACTTTGCAGCCCGAGGAAAAGCCGCTTTTACGCCCCAGATGCGTCAAACCTTTGAACGTTTCTTTGGAATTCCTTACGACAAGGCCCAAATTTACGGTTCTTTCGAAGCTCTTCAGCTTTTGAAGCTTTCAGCCGAGGAGCTTTTTCAGCTCTGGGTTCCCGTTTACGACATTCTTGAGATTGAAGGCCAGTTGGTCAAACGGTTGCCCGACAACAAGTTTATTATCAACTACGACATCCCCGCCCTCCTGCACAAAAACCACGCAGGCACGGACGTAGCGGTTCTTGTGGTACGCACCGACCTGGACTACGACGGCTTCCGTCCCGTCGTCGAAGAAATCCGCTCGGCCTTGATCGACGCAGGTCTTCTTGATCCCACAAAAACGGAACGCCGCGTCTTCCACTACTCGAAAGGCCCTTTTGAACAACTCCTCGACGGACTCGGCTACATCTGGAAAACTCCCTCCGAACCCGCAAGCCTGTTGGAACTCAGCTTCGGTGCCTACCTCGCCCAACGCGGCTGGTCAGAAGAAGCCCTCCTGCATCGCCTGCGGCACCCCATTACCTGGTTCTACGACAGCAACGGCGCACTCGTCGAACAGAATATCTTTGCTTATACTTTATTTGACGACTATCAGACGGCGTTTCAAAAAATCTCAACTTCCAAAAGCAAAGGTGAGGAGCCATGACAGAGCAAGCGGTTTTCGGCGGCGGTTGTTTCTGGTGCCTTGAGGCAGTTTTTCAGCAGATTCCAGGAGTTGTCCGTGTCGAGTCGGGCTATGCCGGGGGAAAAAAAGACGCTCCAACGTACGAAGAAGTCTGCACAGGGAACACTGGGCACGCTGAAGTTGTCCGGCTTGAGTTCGATCCCGATCGTGTCAGCTACGCCGGACTCCTGGAGATTTTCTGGAAATGCCACGATCCCACGAGCCTCAACCGCCAGGGCGCCGACGTGGGGACACAGTACAGGTCGGCCATTTTTTACTACAACGCCGAACAAGAACGTACGGCGGAATTCTCGCGCCAAACGGCCCAGCGCCTTTTTTCCAGCCCGATCGTCACTCAAATTACGGCCTTGACCCGATTCTGGCCTGCCGAACCCTACCACCAAAATTACTACAGGCAACACCCCTCTAACGGCTACTGTCAGGCCGTGATTTCCCCCAAGCTCAAAAAAATCGGACTCGTCATCCAGGAATCACCCCAATAAGTTCGAACGGACCCGGCGGTGCCCTTCGTCCTCCCGGAGTGTTTTTCTTTATCCATCCTCCGGATTCCGTGTCGCCAGGTCTTAACAACGTCACCCCACCCTTGGCTCGTGAAAATTTATGACAAAACAGTCGACAGAGCACTCGACATCCGGTATCATCTGTTTACGATAACAAGGAGACGTGATGTTCTTATCAAAAACCATTCAGAGCAGTCTTGCTACGGGCGACCGCCTCACTGAAGTGGAATTCTCCTCCCCTCTGGGGCATCCTATCCTGAATGCGACTGTCGACGCTCAGAACCGTTTGCAGACCTGGGAAGGTTTTGGTGCAGCGTTGACCGAATCGTCAGCTCTGATGCTGCAAAAATTAACAAGCACGGATCGGTCCGAATTACTTCAAGACCTTTTTAGGAACGATCATCACGGGTACACCCTGTGCCGACTGCCTTTGGGAAGTTCTGATTTTTCTGAAGAACCTTGGTCAACCGTCAATTCTCCAGAAGCGGCGTTGCGCGGCGAAATTGACATGAGCCGATTTGATGCCCTCACCTTGCCCATCCTCAAAGAAATTCAAGAGATTAGCTCTAATAAGCTGCGAATTTTAGTTTCCCCTTGGAGCCCCCCCCCTTTTATGAAAACCAATAATTCCCGCCTGAATGGTGGGAAATTATTACCGGAGTGGCGAAAACCTTGGGCGATGCAATTCGCCCTTTTCTTGACCGAACTCGTCAAACGTGGTTTTTCGCCGTGGGCGGTAACGGTTCAAAACGAACCTGAAGCCGTCCAGAAATGGGATTCCTGCATTTGGACAGCGACAGAAGAAGCTGAATTCGCCGTTCAGTTCTTACGTCCCGCCTTAGACGAGCACAAACATTCCCATGTCAAAATTCTGCTTTGGGATCATAACAGGGACAGGCTTTGGGACCGCGCTCAAGAAAGCATGCTCGTCCCCGGAGCGGCTGGGCTTGATGGATTTGCCTTTCATTGGTACGGCGGTGATCACTTTGAAAATGTATCGCGCGTTGCAGAAAAGTGGTCTGATAAACTCTTGGTTTTCAGCGAAGGCTGTATCGAAGGTGGTCCAAGACCGAATGCCTGGTTCACGGGCGAACGCTACGCCCACAACATCATCGGCGATATGAACCACGGGGCTCATGCCTGGATCGATTGGAATCTTGCGTTAAGCCTCCAGGGAGGGCCCAATCATGTCGCCAACTATTGTGATGCTCCTATCCTGATCAATGACACGATGAAATCTGTCAGTCACAACTCCTCTTTCTGGGTCATTGGACATTTCAGCCGCTTCATTCACCCGGGCGCCCGGCGTTTGCCGATCGCCATTAAAACGGGCATGGTCCCGGCTTCCGTCGATGGGCTGGCGCGCGATCTTCTCGAAGGTACCGCTTGGATCAACCCCGATAAAACAGTAGCCGTCATTTTGACAAACCGGACAGAAGCAGAAGCCCCCTGGGCTTTGAACTTCAAAGCCCACTCGAACTCTTTGACAGGCCTGTTGCCTCCACGGAGCATACAAACTTTAATTCTGACGTTCAGCCGTTGAATTCAAAACTGGACCGCGGCTCGAGCAGCAGTTTTGCTCCAGCCGCTTTCAGAAGGGCTCAGGGTGCCGGGTGTTCAAGCTTTTGACTCCGAAGGACTCTTTTCATCTGTTTGTGCTTAAAATATCTTCATTTTTTTCAGCTTTGCGACTTTTCCTTGACAGACTACGCCTACGTAAGGTTATTCTTGACCGTGAACGTGTCACAAATTTTTTAAGGGAATTCTATGAAACTAAGACTTTTCATCTTTTCACTCATTCTTGCTCTGGGAGCGCAGACCTGGGCCTCTGCCGATGGCATCAAAACAAGCAGCGTTGCCGCAGGTATTTTTCTCGGTGAACCCACAGGGCTAACGGTCAGGCTGGGGGTAGCTAAGAACCAGTCCATCGAAGCCAAGGCGGCCTGGAGCCTGGTCAACGCCGGAAACCAAAGCTCAAGCCTGACCTTTCAGGCCAACTATCTCTTTGAGTTCCCCGGTATTCTGGTCATCAAGACCGAGGATTTCCCCCTGTACGTCGGCGTCGGTGCTGAAACACAGCTAGGAAGTTCGACTTCGCTCAACGTCCGTGTTCCTTTTGGAGTTTTCTACCGCTTTAAGCAGATCCCTCTTGAGCTCAACCTCGAGTTTGGTTTGGGACTCCAGGTTTTCCCCGCAACAAGTTTTGTCGGTTCCGGCGGTCTGGGCGTCCGCTACATGTTCTAAGAGACCGTCCAACCTTTTTTCTTTTGAGTTTGGAACCGGCAGTCAACGTTCGATCATTTCACAGGGAGAAGCCATGAACGGCGTCAAGGAATGGATTCGGGGTTCGCGGCCATTTTCTTTCACAGGCTCGGTTGCACCGACACTTTTGGGTGCGCTTTGGGCTTACCGCGGGGGGAGCTTCAACGCTTTGCTCCTGGCGGGGACAATCGTCGCGATTTTGCTGTTGCACGCAGGCGTCAACCTTTTCAGCGACTACAAGGACTTTTCCAACAAAGTTGATGTTCCCGGTTCCTACGGATCGAGCGGCGTCCTTTTGGAAGGAACTTTGTCGCCCCAATCAGCCCGGCGCGGCGGCTTGATTTGCCTGGTTGCCGGGACCCTGATCGGGGTCGGTATTGGAATCTTGCAGGGGCCGATGGTCCTGGTCCTGGGGCTGGCCGGAGCCCTCATCGGCTACTCCTACACAGGAAGTCCTCTCAAGCTCAAATACCGCGGGTTAGGGGCCCCTGCCGTTTTTTTGATCTACGGCCCCATGATCGCCCTGGGCTCTTATTACGTTCAGGCGCAGCATTTCAGCTGGGGAATCCTCGCCCTGTCGATCCCCCTGGGGTTACTGACGACCTGCATCCTTCATTCCAACGATATCCGTGACATGAGCTACGACAAGGCAGCAGGGATAAAAACCCTGTCGCTGGGCATAGGCCGCCAGGGTGCAGAACTTTTGTACAACGGCATGCTCTATGGTGCGTACGTGGCGATTCTGGTGATGATCGGAACCAGACTTCTCCCCGTCTGGAGTTTGGTATGCCTGGCCAGTCTCCCCGTTGCTTTTCGGCTGACCCGTACCTTGACCGGCAGCAAGGGAGGCGCCGAGGGAATTCGTTTGCTGGACCAGCAGAGCGCCCAGCTCCACACCCAGTTCAGCGTCCTGATGCTGGCCAGTCTCTGGCTTCCCCTGCTTTTTCGACAAGGAGTCTTTTCGTGACAAAGCTGACCCCCTTTCTTTGGGCTCTTTTTTCTCTGGTGATCGCGGCCGTCCTCTGGTTTATTCTTTTTGTCGTCAAGCCGATGAATTTTTGGTTGGAGATGAGCCTTTCGTTGGCTGCACTTGTCTTTTTTGCCTTGCTCATCCAGCGCGACCTGTTTTCTTTGGGAAAACTGACTCTTCGCCACCTCGTCATCGGGGTACTTTCTTTCCTACTGCTCTATCTCATCTTCTACGCGGGAAACATCGTTACAGGCTACATTTTACCTTTCAAAAATGCCCAGGTTTCCATGGTTTACAGCAACAAGGCCCAGGCGGCTCCCTGGATGATCGGAGTCCTGCTTTTGCTGGTGATCGCCCCCGGCGAGGAATTCTTTTGGCGTGGTTTTATCCAACGCCAGTTTTCTGAGAAATTTGGGGCCCAGTGGGGCTGGATCCTCGGCGCGCTCGCCTACGGCGGAGTGCACCTGATCACGGGAAACGCCATGCTCGTGATCGCGGCCTTGGTGTGCGGCTTTTACTGGGGCTTCTTGTTCAAAAAAGAAAAAAGCCTCTGGCCCGTCTTGATTTCTCATGCCTTGTGGGACTTCACGATCTTTGTACTTTTCCCGTTGAAATAACCCAAAAGGGAGCCCCTGTGAAAAAAGATGTGAACGTTCATGAGATTTTCTCTGCCATCGCCAACCAGTACGACCGTCTGAACACGATCCTCTCGTTTGGGACAGACAGGCTCTGGCGCCATCAGGCCATCAAACTTTGCGAACTCAAGCCCGAAGCCAAGGTTCTGGATTTGTGCTGCGGCACAGGGATGATGATCACTTCCCTTTGTAAAAAAGTCGGCCCTCAAACCCAGGTCGTCGGGTTGGACTTCAACGCCAAGATGCTCGCTGTCGCCGAAAAGCGCCTGGCAGCCCAACCGATGAGGTTCAACTACCGGCTTGTCGAGGGGAACGTGCTGGACTTGCCCTTTCCCCAGGCGTCGTTCGACTGCGTGACCATAGCGTTTGGGCTCCGCAACGTACCAGGCACCGCCGACGCGCTTTCCCAAATTTACGGTGTTCTTAAACCCGGGGGCCGGCTGGTGTGCCTAGAACTGTCCAATCCCGAGATGCCCGTTTTTAAAAACGTCTACAGCGTCTACTTCACCCACTTTCTTCCGGTTTTGGGCTACCTCGGCACAGGAAACAAGCAGGCCTATTCTTACCTGCGGGATTCGGTCAAGCGTTTTCTTTCCAAGACCGAACTCCAGCAGGCCTTTGACCAGGCGGGCTTTGAAGGAACCTTTTTCAAACCCCTCACAGGCGGGATCGCCGCCATCCACGTCGGTATCAAGCCGCCCATACAACCCCAATAAACCGCCTCATTTTAAGGCAGTTGGTCGAGCAGCTGGCTGGCTTGTTGCCCTTCGGGAGTCTCTGCGCCCAGCTCCACCACCTTCTGGAAGGTGCGTTTGGCGCTGGTTTCGTCGTTGAGGGCATTGAGGTAGATCATCCCCTCGGTCAGAAGGATTTTTGCCTGAAGCCGGGGATAGGGCTTGGCCCGGGCAGCAAGGGCGTGCACCTGGGTAACGGCGGCGTTAAAGTCGCTGTTCTGCGTCCAGGAGTTGAGGAGGTAGGTGTACTCACCAAGAATTTGGTACTTTTCGTGCAGGCCGAGGGCGTTGTTTTTATCCAAAGTTTCGATTTCTGCAGGAAGCGCCGCGAACCTGTAGGCGATACCCCAATCGTCGGCCTGAGTAAACAAGACGTCGAGCGCCTTTGCTTTCTCCTCCCCTGCCGCTGACTCCGCGGCACCCTGAAGTCGGGCTAGCTCGGCCTTTTGTTTTTCCAGGCCCTCCAAAAGGGCAAAGAAAGCCTTTGGCCCCCCTTCGACGTAACCGACAGCGCGGCCGAAGGCCCGGCCTTGGGCGTCCATCAGAACAAAGGTAGGAACACCGTCAAAGGGATAACGTTCCGCCAAAGCCTGATTTTGCAGCCGCACCCGGTCGGGCAGCTTGAGTTTATGAGGATAGTCGACCCTGAGCAGAACATATTTTCGAGGGGCATTTTTGATAAAATCAGGCTGAGTAAAGACTTCCTCTTCCATTCTCATGCAGGGCGGACACCAGTCTGAGCCCGTAAAATCGGCCAGGATGTCTTTGCCCGTCTGCACGGCCAGCTGTTTAGCAGCGGTGTAATCGTCCAGCCATATCGACTGAGCCGAGGCTGAAAAAATCGCGCCCGCCGCAACTAGAAAACCAAAAAGAACAAAGGTGAGACGTTTCATCCCATGAGTATACGGCCAAATTGACGGCAAGACGAGAGTCTCGCCCCGGTCAGGAGAAAAACTATCGCCTCTGTTGGCACCTAACGGACGGATCGGGTGAAAGTTTCCGTCTGTTCCTTTCCGTGATCTTTCCAGGAGAGTGCGACCTGTTTGTCGTAACGCAGGGTGCTGTCGACCCACGGCCAATCTGAGGCTGCCACAGGCACACCGTTCAGACGGGTCACTTCGCTACCGAGCGCGGGAAGAGGCACCTTGGAAGTGCCGTCCATGTCCGTGAAAACGGCCGTCACCAGCAAACGCCAGCCGGATTTTTTATGGACATTCAGAATAAAGGGAAAGGTCGAGTCGACGGCTTGAGCCTCCCCCCGGGGGACCCTGGCCCAAAACTGCACGTTGTCCGAGTAGTAGACCGCCCAATCAAACCTGCTGACCCAAGGAAAACCCACCTGGGCGTTGCCCAAAGGCATCTGGCTGTTGTTGAGCACGAGCGGGTGTTGAAACCTGACCCCAGCCCAGTCGAAATCCTGACCGGCTCTCACGGCCCCAAAAGCATGGCGATAAGAATTTGTCCCGCTCTCGACGAGCCATTCTTTCGTCCCTGTCCGGGCGACATAGGGGAAGGTGGACGGGTTGCCCGTATCAAGGAAGAGCCAGAAAGGTCGGCGGTCCTGTTCGGCGCGGAGGAACAAGCGCCCTCCCTTTTCTGTCACCACGGCCGGCAACCTTGACCAATTCGGATCTAAGTTTGGCCGTTTTCCCCTGGGGAATAGCGTCAGGGTCCGTTTTTTTGCGTCCCAAAGCAGCCATCTGTTTTGAAAAGCCTGGGTCCCCAAAACGAGCCCTTCCGTTGGTTCGCCTCCCTTGCTGAAGTCGACATATCCCGAGACATCCACCAGGTAGAACGGGCGTAGGGACCATTGATCCAGTTGGAGGACAGGAAAATCATAGAGGGGAACGTGCTGGGGGTTGTTGGGGAAGTAGGGAAAGTTTTCCTCGCGCACGGACTTTGAGAGCGGGGGGCCAAGCACTTGCAAAAGATGCTCAGTTTTTCGGGTGTGATAGTAGTAGGACCAGTAGGCCCCTGTATCGATCCA
Source organism: Spirochaetales bacterium (assembly GCA_013043995.1). Lineage (GTDB taxonomy): Bacteria > Spirochaetota > Spirochaetia > JABEVK01 > JABEVK01 > JABEVK01. Next base: position 18,368 of record JABEVL010000061.1, read on the forward strand.
GACAAAGATTTTATAACCGTGGACCGTCGCAAAACCGCCTAGCCTCGCTGGGGGAACACTAGGTTCCAAGCACGAGGGCCCCGGGGTCTTGGACTTGCGGCGGCAAAGCCGTCAACGCTGCACAAGAAAGTAACCC
>JABEVL010000062.1 GCA_013043995.1 Spirochaetales bacterium
ATTTACGTTGGTAAGGCTAAAAATCTGGTCAACTGCGTTCGGTCGTACTTTTTATCGGGAAAGGACATCAAAACCCAGATTCTTGTGCGGCGAATCGACCGCATCGAGTTTATCGTAACCGGAACCGAATACGAGGCCCTTCTTTTAGAAAATGTTCTGATCAAAGAGCACCGCCCGCGCTTTAACATCCTCCTGAAAGACGGAAAATCTTACCCGATGATCCGCTTGACCAAGGAAGACTTTCCCCGCGTTTTTAAAACCAGGCGCGTCGTCGAGGACGGGAGCGAATACTTTGGGCCCTTTCCCAACATCCGCCACCTCGACTTGTACCTTGAGCTTTCGGAAAAACTCTTTCCGTTGCGCAAGTGCAAGGGGCCCCTCCGGCGCCGTCAGGAGCCTTGCCTTTACTATCATTTAGGGAAATGCCAGGCCCCGTGCGTGGGCAAGGTTGACGTCGAAGGCTACCGAAGTCACGTTCTCCGCGTCAGGAACCTCCTTTCAGGCAGGACGGCGAGTTTGATCAAAGAACTGACCGGACAGATGCAGAAAGCCAGCGCCGAACTGAGATTTGAAGCCGCCGCCGACCTGCGTGACACCTTGAAAGCCCTGCGTGAACTTGAGGATGCCCAGAAGATCATCGATCTCAACCCCGAGCAGCGCGATTACGTGGGTTTGGCCAGCGAGGGGAACCACGCCAGCTTCGTCGTTTTACAGATGCGGGGCGGAAAACTTCTGGGGCGCGACCTGTTTCAAACCGAAATCTACGGGTCGGAGGAAGAAGCTCTGGAGAGTTTTTTGGTGTCCTACTACGGTCAGCGCCCGCCCCCGGGAGAGGCGGTCTACCTTTCCAAGCCCATCGAGCTTGAGAATGTGCGGCGTTTTTTGCAAGAGAAGGGCAAGGGGGACCTCGAGATCCTTTTCCCTGAAGGCGGACGTCATCAATCAATTTTGAAAATGGCTGTGGAAAATGCTTGGATCGACCTGAAAAAGCGTCTGGAAACGGGGGGGAACCAGCACGCCCTGGTCGAGCTCAAACGCGTTTTAAAGTTAGAAAAACTGCCTCATCGAATCGAAGGTTTCGATATTGCCCAACTGGACGGCACCAATCCTGTCGCTTCCCTGATCTCGTTTTGGAACGGTTCGCCCGACCGTAAAAATTACCGAAAGTTTCACATTAAAAGTCTCCAGGGGGCGATCGATGACTTTCAGGCGATCAAGGAAGCCGTGGCCCGCCGCTACACCAGGCTCCTGAATGAAAACAAGGAATTACCGGATCTGATTTTGGTCGACGGAGGCAAGGGCCAGGTGAATTCCGCGTTCACAGTTTTGCAGGCTCTGGGGGTCTCGGTGCCCCTGATCGGATTGGCCAAACGCGACGAGGAGATTTTTCTTCCCCACGTGAGTGAACCCCTCTTATTGCCCAAAGGCTCGGCGGCCCTGCGTGTCCTGCAAGCTGTCCGCGACGAGACGCACAGGTTTGCCACGGGGTTCAACCAGGTTTTGCGTTCGCGCAAGCTCAAACTCGAAACCCTTGAGAGCGTGCCGGGGATCGGCATGGTTCGAAGCCGTGCTCTGATGAAAGAATTCGGTTCCCTGTCGGCTTTGTCGGATGCTGACCCCAGCGAGATTGCCCTGCGGGGAGGGGTACCCCTTGCCGTCGCCGAAACCGTCCGGGCCTACCTGCTCGATCGAGAAAAGCGAGAAAAAACGGTCGTGGAAATGAAAAGGACCCGCCGCACGGGCTTCTCGGGGGAATAAAAAGCTCTTAAAAATATGAACATCAGTCTCATTCGATCCAGCAAATGAAAAAAAATCAATGAAAAATATAAAGTTTGCGAAAACAGTTGCGCGATTTCCCGAGTGGGTTGATACTCAAAGTGCCTTTTACAAGACGGGGCGAATCCTGCCTTTGCAGGTTTATTTCCGTGGCGCTTGGTTTCATGAAATGACCTGAGATTCCGTCGACTTGTGTTTTGGGAGCCCGAGCGGGCAGCGAAGTGCTCGGGATTGATCATAAAAAAAATCGGAGGCTTCAATGCCATTCAAGCGAATTTTGTTCTTAATTTTCATTTTTGTTTTCTTTCCCGCAAGTTGGACGTGGGCGACTGTGAGTACGCTCCAGGAGTCTCACGGAAAATGGACCCTTTTAGTCGATGGGAAACCTTACTTTGTGAAGGGTGTGACCTTCGGGATAGCGTACACCCAAAAAAATATTGACCTCTACATGGACCAGCTCGTACACCTTGGGTGCAACACGGTCCGTACTTGGGGCGTTGGTGCAGACACCCAGATGCTCATGGACTCCGCCCAGAGACATGGGATCAAGGTCATGTTGGGGCTTTGGCTGCGCCACGGTAAAGCGGGAATGGAAGGTGATGATGCCTTTGACTGGGTCAATGATACGGCCGGGCGTGAAGCTCAGTGGACAGACACCCTTGAGGCGGTCCGAAAGTATAAGGATGATCCGGCTCTTCTGATGTGGGGCGTCGGCAACGAAGTCATTTTGAATATAGGAACTGAAAAAGCAAAAATCGCCTACGCAAAGTTTCTTGAAAAGTTATGCCTTGCCATCAAAAAAATTGATCCCAACCATTTAATTGCTTCAGCCTCCGCTTGGACTGTCGATGCTGCCTATTGGGCCAAGTACGATCCGGCTATCGACGTTTACGGACTGAACGTCTACGGCGCCGGGGCTGCCGTGGTTGACAAGGCCGTCGAAAAGCTGGGAGTCGACAAACCTTATCTTTTAACCGAGTTTGGAGCTCAAGGAGAATGGGAAGTTCCCAAAGACTCAAACGGTTTGCCCATTGAGCCCTCCGACCAGGAAAAATACTCTACCATTGCGACGGGATGGACAAAATGGGTCGAGAATAAGCCCACGTGTTTGGGCGGGTTTGTTTTCAATTTTGGCAACGGATGGGACCACGGAGCTGTCTGGTTGAGTCTTATGATGAAAGATTACAAGCGGCCGATGTACTGGGCAACGCTTAAGGCCTTTACAGGAAAATCTCCGGCTGTAAAACCCGTGATGATCACCCAATATGAGATTCAAAAAAATAGCGCGAAACCTGGCGACTGGGTTCCTATTTCAGTAGCAACCTCCGGCCCCAGCTCGGGTCTGCAGGTCTCGATGTATTTCAATGACCGAACAGGGGTGAGAGAGCATCGTGACGCGATTTTTCCTCTGAAAATCAAGGGAAATTTGAGCTCGGGGATTGATTTCCAAGTTCCCAAAATCCTGGGTGTTCTTAAGATTTATGTGTTTATTTCAGACGAACAAAAAAACCTTGCCATTGCTCAAAAGTCCTTCGTCGTCACAGACGGGTCGGGCAAGGTTTTGACTGCGGCAAAGAAATCAGGCGTCCTGCCCTTGGTCGTCTACGATGATGACCCCAGAATTACAGGAGTGGAGGAGCCCTTCGTTGCGAGTGGAATGATGGGAAACTATGATTCACTCACACTGGATCTCGGCAGCACGGATCATCCCGAAGACGGTCAAACCTGCCTGAAAGTCAGCTACAATGCTTATGTCGGTTGGGTGGGCTGTGCGTGGCAGACGCCCGCCAACAATTGGGGAACGATGCCTGGCGGATATAATCTGACGGGTGCAAAAACGCTCTCGTTTTGGGCCAGAGGGACAACCGGAGAAGAGAAGGTTTCGTTTGGTTACGGGATGATCGACTCAAATGCCAAATATTATGATTCCTCCAAAAAAGGAACGGGTGATTTTTATCTGACACGGCACTGGAAAAAATACACGATTGATTTGTCCGGGCAAAACATGAGCAACATCATTACGGGTTTTTACTTTTTCACAAGTTCCAATGGCGTTCCTGTAACGTTTTATCTTGATGATATTGAATATAACTAGCGTTGGGCTCGCCCGCTGCGGGGGTCTGGCCCTCATGACCACGTTGCCACCAGCTCAGGAAGGTCGCCGGACCAGTGGGAAGCAAGCCTTTTGAGGCTTTCCCTGTCTCCGGCGTAAAGGGCGCGGGAGGCTTCTTCAAACCCGGGCTCGTTCCCTGCTAAAGCCCATAAGATCTTGCCCAAAACTTCGAGACGTTTCTTCGGGTCGCGGGCTTCTTTTTCCATGGTTTCTTCCACAAGTTTACGGAGGGTGCCCGAAGCCCGGCCGGGCTGGGCCTCAAGCCAGGCCCAGTGACGCGGCAGAAGTGTGACCTCCGTACTCACCACCCCCAGCCTGGGGCGGCCGGGCCCGGTTTTGGCCGCTGGCTCGGCCACCGAGGCCAAGATTTCTTCAAGGCTCCCTGACAAATTGAAATCAGTTTGAGCCCCAGTCTTATGATTAAAAAACAGCAGGCCGCCGGCCTGCCGCTGGGGATAAACCCGGGTGAGAACATCCTCAAGCGACCCACTTGCCAATCGAGTCGTTCCAATAAAGGCAGAATAAATATCTTCCATGGGGTATTTATACCAGGGTAAAAATAAAAGCGCAAGAGCCGCCCCCCGAAACCGCCAGGCCGAAGCGACCAGCTCATCAGCCCCCCACACGTCGCAAGACGCCAGGGGTCGGCGAGCCCGAGAAAAAAGTGAGGCGACGGAGATCGCCGCCCTGGCTAAGCCGAGCGGGGACAGCGACGCGCGGAGCGTGGCCTTAGCCACGTGAGCACGGAGCAACCCCCGAGACGACGCCAGGACGGCGAGATCCTAGCCTCAAATGATGGCTTTCATGGCGGTCATATACCCCCGCAGCTTCTTCCCGACGATTTCAACGGGGTGGTTGCGGATGGAGTCGTTGACCTGGTTGAGCACGGCGTTCGGAACGTGGGCATCCTTGATGGGCAGTCCTTTGCCGATGACGTCGGTGTCCACGGTTTTCATGAAGTTGCCCAAGAGGGGACGGCAGGCGTTGTCGAAAAGGTAGCAACCGTACTCGGCGGTGTCCGAAATCACTTTGTTCATCTCGTAGAGTTTTTTGCGGGCGATAAGGTTGGCGATGAGAGGGACTTCGTGCAGGGATTCGTAGTAGGCGCTTTCGGGTTTCATTCCGGCGTCGGTCATCGTTTCAAAGGCGAGTTCGACACCGGCCTTGACCATGGCAACCATCAGGATTCCCTTGTCAAAGTATTCTTGTTCATTGATGGCGGTGGTCGCGGCGGCGGTCTGTTCGAAAGCCGTCTTGCCTGTCGCTTCGCGCCAAGCCAGCAGGTCTTTGTCGCCCGCCTTCCAGTCGTCCATCATGCCCGAACTGAAACGCCCGCTGATGATGTCGTCCTGGTGTTTTTGGTACAACGGGGCCATGATTTTTTTCAGTTCTGCGGCCAGCTCGTTCGCCTTGATTTTGGCAGGGTTCGACAGACGGTCCATCATCAGGCTGATACCGCCGAACTTGAGGGCCTCGGTGATGGTTTCCCAGCCGTACTGGATAAACTTGGCCGCCCAATTCTTGTCGACGCCTTTTTCGACCATCTTGTCAAAGCACAGCAACGACCCCGTCTGAAGCATACCGCACAGGATCGTTTGCTCGCCCATCAGGTCTGATTTGACCTCGGCGACAAAGCTCGATTGAAGCACACCGGCCCGGTCTCCGCCCGTACCGCTGGCTAAGGCCTTGGCGAATGCCAGCCCCTTGCCTTCGGCGTCGTTTTCGGGGTGAACGGCGATCAGGGTGGGGATACCAAAACCGCGTTTGTATTCTTCGCGCACTTCGGAACCGGGACCCTTGGGAGCCATCATGACGACCGTGATGTCCTTGCGGATCTGCAGGCCTTCTTCGACGATGTTAAAACCGTGGCTGTACCACAACACCGAGCCTTTTTTCATCAGCGGCTGAACGGCTCCGATGACGGGGGTGTGCTGCTTGTCCGGGGTGAGGTTGCCCACGACGTCCGCGGTGGGGATGAGTTCCTCGTAGGTTCCCACCTTAAAACCGTTGTCGGTGGCGTTCTTCCAGCTGGCGCGTTTTTCGGCGATGGCTTCTTTGCGCAAGGCGTAGCTGACGTCCAGGCCCGAATCGCGAAGGTTCAGACCCTGGTTGAGGCCCTGGGCGCCCGCACCGACGATGACGATTTTTTTCCCTTTCAGGACGTTCACGCCATCTGTGAATTCGGCCTTGTCCATAAAACGGCAGACGCCGAGTTGGAGCAACTGCTGGCGCAGACTCAACGTGTTAAAATAATTCATGATTTCTCCTTGCAATGTGTGGGGGGGAAGTCTCCCCCTCGGCCGGGCTTCCGGCAAGCCGGCGATCCCGGCCTACCCCCTCGCCGGGCGACGCCCGGACCCCTTTTTTTATCGCCTACAGTTATATGCCAGTCCGAGGGGTTGCGTAAAGGGAAATCTCTCGGTTAGCATCGTCCAGCGTAGGAAAAGAATGGACCAACCCAGCGAAGAAATTCTCAACAAAGTCAGGAAACTCATGGCGCTTGGAGCTTCTCCCAGCGAAGCCGAGGCGGCCTCGGCCCTCGAC
>JABEVL010000063.1 GCA_013043995.1 Spirochaetales bacterium
ACGGCAAAGATGAGGGAACCTGCCCACCACCAAAGGCCGGAGGTCAATCCATTCACACTCACAAACCAGGCAGCGTACAGGGAAATAAGAAACTGCAGACTGGCCAGGATCAAGCCCGGGTTCCACCGGCGCCGTTTCAAGCCTTCCACAAGGTGCGTCACGCAATTGACGATACTGAAAATGATGAGGGTCAGACCAAAGCCGATATTGAAAGCGACAAGTGCTCCAAAAACGGCAAAGGCAAACCAGACCATCAGAATGTTGATCCAGAAAACCTTCAGATCCGTGAGAGATTCGACACCCTGCGGAAGTCCATAGACAACGTGGTTGAGGTAGTCCTTGAAGCCTCCCGGCCACAGGTGTTCCTCGGTCTGGTGAAACAGGTAAAGCGGAATGTTGACCAAGGCCCAAAAGACGGCTTGGTCAGGTCGAAAAAAGGTAAAGAGAAGAGCAGTTGTCAGCACACCCAACACGGGAGCGGCCTTAGCCCAGTTTTGACGCCGGGCTAAAAAATCGATCATGAAAAACCTCCCCCTAAAGCTTCAATTTATCTCCCGAACATCATCTCGAACTTCGCCCTCATGATTTTTCCAATAAACTTTAAGGGAAAACCCGAAAAGCTGGGAATGTCCTGAGGCAGAACCGTCTCCGCGGGCTTATATTTCGTCTGAATGAGCATTTCCACGGCTGGCGCTTGCCCCCGAAACCTGTCCCGGTAGAGGGAAAGCCAATGTCCTTTTTCAAAATCCAAGTACATTCCCGAGTTGCAACAAGCCGCGACAACCCTTTTGGTAAAGGCCTCGCCTTCCACACGGTGTTCCGCCAAGCGTTCGCTGCCCCGAAGGCAGGTCACACGATCTCTCCTGTAAAGGATGTAAGCTGTGCCGCCATCGTGACCCACCACAGACGGAGCCTGCGGCAGAGACTCGATCTGATGCCCAGCCTTTTGGCAATCATCACAGTAGCAGACGCTCGTCAGAATCGGGTGACCGAAGGCTTGAAATTCGACGCTTCCGCAAGCGCAGCTTAGGCTCATGCTTTCGGGTGACCGACGCTTCATAGCCCACTCCTTTCATCGTTTATTCTCGTTGCCGCTACAAAATTATCAAACCTGCAACCGGTGGCGACTTTGGCAGACCCTCTACCGAAGGGTGATTTTTTATTTCAGGCTTGAGCCCAGAACCAGCCCTACGTCAAAGGCGTTTTCAACGTCCAAAAGACCTGAAGGAGCACTCAGCCTTTCCCCCAAGGAATTCAGCACCTCAAAAGCCCCGCTGCCGTTCCAGCCCCAGGCGCGGCCTCGAACACCCAAGCGGTCCAAACGGTCCAATGCACGTTGCAGACCCATTCTTTGTTCCCCCGTGAGTGGTTCAAAGAAAAACCAGCCTCGAGAACGAAGGGCTGCCGCGACGACCACCGGCACAGGATCGAGCTCGGGGTCAACCAAGTTCACGTCCGCCCCCCCGGCCTGAACCCCTTCGATGAAGTTCTCAAAGAGTTCATCGCCCAAGCCGTTTCCTCCAACGACACAAACTTCTTTCAAAGCCGTTCCGCCGGCCCAGCTTTTCCACTGTGCGATCAGGCGCGTTAAGCGTTCTGGTCCGGCATTCATCACACGGCCAAAGCGCACAGCCACGGCGTTGCAGGCCTTGAGCGCGATGTCCAGCATAAACCCGTCAAACGGGCCGAACGCCGCCCACCACAGCCTCGCCTGTTCGTCAAAGAATTCCTGCTCCTCTGTCGGCAAGCCCCTTTCAAGGTAGGAAATATCGCTAACGCCAAAACTTGAAAAAAGGTTTCCCGTAAAAAATACTCCAGAGGCTTCTTCAAGGGCGCCCCATGAACCGTCGGGCATCCCCAGATCAAAAACCTGCAATTGCCTTCCGTTTCCTAAGGAAAGAATTTCCCCGGGCGCCATCCGATGCAGTGTCCCCTGGGGTAAATCGGTTTTCTGACCACCTGCGGCGACTTGGGGAGCGAAGCAAGAAATACCCGCAGTCTGAAATCTTTCTACAAGCTCAAGCGGAGGATGAGGTTCCAGCCACACCACCCGCTGAACGTCGGCCAACGACAGGCCGGCGTCGGCAAGGGCGTCAAGCTGGTCATCCCACTCCAGATCAGAACCGGTCAAGGGGTCAATCAACGTCCCAGGTGTTCCAGCCACGAACCAGGCGTGCCGGCAAAGACCGTTGGGAATCGGCAGATCTCCCCACATTCCTTCAAACTCGACGCTCAAACGGGCAATTTCAGGGCGAATCCAGATTTCTGTGTTCATGACTCCATCCTAAAGGATTCGGGGGGCTTCTGTCGAACCCCCATTTTTCTGGTTTATTCCCTGGCCGAATGCCTATTCACTGCCCGAATTGAGGTTGTTCGAAAACCAGGTGACCAGGGCTTTCATCCGCGTGTACAACGAGTCATTCTTACTGCGTTCGATGCCGAAAAAGTCGAAAGTTTTCGCGACGGTGATGCCGTACACCAGAACCTTCCCATGAAAAGGAACCACATAAACCGACGTCAGCAAGTCATGGGGGGAGACCAGGGGGATAAAGCCGTAGTTCAAGCTTGTCAGATTCGTCTGCGTCACCTGGTACCATTCTGGCTGGCGGCTCCAAGTGTACTGCGAAAAGCTTTCACCCGTTTGCTCTTCCCTTTGGTACATGGGAAAAGTGACGGTGTTCTGCCCTTCGACATAATCCGGATCGGGCTGGCGGTCGCCTTTGACAAGGGCCCCCACGCGGTAGGCGTTGAAAATAAAGGTTTCCATGCGTTTAAGGGAGTTGGAATAGACCTGAAGCCCCTTCATCGTCGAGACCGCCGTCATCGCATCAAACAGTTTCTTGGTTTGCGCGCTGGAGCTGCCCAGGTCAGGAACGGGAATAACAAAAAGTGCCTCAGCGGCCATCGTCGTCTGACGCCCCTGAAACAAGGTTTTAACCGAATCGGCAAAAGGGCTCCCCTTCCACAGCGTCAGATCGGCGGCCTTGTCCGAGAATACTGTCAGTTCGTTCTTGCTCAAAAGCGTCGCTTTTTGTTCGGGTGTCAACCAACCCAGGTAAGTGTCCAACGAGGTTTGAGCGAACGCACTCCCTCCAAGAATCACAAGGACAGCGAAAAATAAAACTCTCATGAAAACTCCTTTTAGAAAACTCAATCCCTCATTTGGACTTGTGCTTTGGAACAACCGAGTTTTTCCCGCGGTTACAGAACTCAAGCAACCCGCAACGGCAACCCGGCCGTAAAAATACTCCCCTGACCCAAAATGCTGTCGACCCGGATCGTTCCCCGGTGCAGTTTGACAAGACTTTCCACAATTGCCAAGCCCAGGCCGGACCCTTCGCGCGAAGTCTCTCCCTGGAAAAATCTTTCAAAAATACGGGACTGATCCTCCGACGAAATTCCTATTCCCGTATCCTGAACCTCGACGTAAGCCCAGGATTCCCGCCGATACACCCTTAGGCTGATTTTTCCCTTTTCGGTGAACTTGACGGCATTATGCAAAAGGTTGACCACCATCGAACTCAAAAGCGTCTCGTCACCCAGGACCTCCAGACCCGGCTCAACGCTCAGCACAAGCTCCAGACCCTGAGCTTGAGTCAACGGACGGAAAGTTTCCCCGATACGCAGACAAAGCTCACCCAAGTTGACAGATGTCCCGTTCAGCTCGGGTTCCCCTTCGATTTTGGCCAGGGTCAAAAGATGGTTGACCAGGGTTTCCAGACGAAGCACGGCCTGGCTCATGTCGTCAAGGGCCTGCGCGTATTCGGTGAGGGTCCTGGGACGGGCCCGGGTTACGTTGAGAATCGTGTGCAATATCGCCAAGGGCGTTTTGAACTCGTGCGAGGCGTTTGAAACGAATTCGCGGTAATTCTTAAAGGATTGCTCGATTCGCTCCAGCATGGAGTTGAAAGTTCCTGCAAGACGGCCCAGTTCATCGTTTGACGGAGGAAGCTCCAGCCTAGCGGCAAGATTCTCTGTGGAAAATCTCTTCGCCGTCCGTGTCATCGCATCGATGGGTGACAAAAGCCCTGTCGCCATAAAATATCCCGTGATCGCCGACAAGGGAACAAAAATCACGAGCGACAGCAGGATCGTCCAAAAAAGCTGGTCCAAGACCGCACTTACGGAGCGCGTCGACTGGGCGACCTGAAGAATCGCCAAAAGCCGACCGGCGTCGGTCACTCCCTCTGTGTAGGCGATCCAACTGCCGGAGGTGGACTGGGAAAAAAAAGGGCCCCTAAAAACGTGGGGATCGGGCAATTCGGCGGTCAAAGGGCCGTTCTGCAAGAGCACCCGGCCGGTTGGATCCAAAAGCCTTTCCGTGAACCCTTCGGGATGGGCACGGGAAGAACTGCCTTCATCCAAACTGTCCGGGGGCGTCAAAATGCCGTTGTCGACGTCCAGGACTGACACGAGGTGCTGTGCTGTGACGCGTAAAGAATCTTTCAGCGAATCCTGCAAAAACAGGCTCATCGTCACGTAGAGGAACGAGCCCAAAATCACAACAGAGACAAAGAACAATGTCGCACCCCTCAGGGCAAAGCGCAATTTCAGCGTGTTTTTCATTTTGTCATGACCGGCCTCCGGGGGCCTGAACACGGTAGCCGACCCCTCGCACAGTTTCAATCAAGGTTTGACCCCGGCCATCGCCGATCAAGCGGCGCAAGTTCCGGATATGAACGTCCACAACGTTCGACTGGTGCAGGGTTTCCATGTCCCAGACGTGATCCGCGATCTGGGAACGGCTAAAAACGCGCCCAGGCTGGCTCAGGAGCAATTCCAGGATAGAGAACTCCTTGTAAGGAAGATCTATTTCAAGGCCCGCGCGTCTCACCCGGTGCGCGGCAGGGTCCAAACTCAGGTCAGCCACCGTCAAAACCCCGGTTTTGGTCACCCCGTTGCGCCGACGGGTCAGGGCACGCAAGCGTGCTAACAGTTCTTCAAACTCAAACGGCTTGGGCAGATAATCGTCGGCTCCGGCGTCCAGGCCCGAGACACGGTCTTTCAACGCGTCTCGGGCGGTCAGCATTAAAACGGGAGTCGTCAACCCGCGTTGCCTGAGCCGTCGACAGACCTCAAGACCCCCGATTTGAGGGAGCATGAGGTCCAGAATCATCACGTCGTAATCGACGGTTCCCACCCAGTCTAGGGCAGAACGTCCATCCTCCACCGCATCGACAGCCCAGCCATTTTCTTCAAGGCCTTTTTTGACGTAACCCGCCAGAGCTCGCTCGTCTTCAACCAATAAAACTCTCAAGCACGCTCTCCTCTTCCTGGTTTTTTTTGCCCCTTGTCAGGACGCCGGCCCGAGGACGGTTCCCAGGGCCGGCAGGTTTAATCTTCGGTCCCCTCGTCCTTTTGATCCGCGCTCTGCTCCGTCCCGCCCTTGCCCGATTCTTTTTCTGAATCTGCTTGATTACCAGGAGCTTCACCGGCCTGACCGTTCGCGATAAACCGCCCTCCCATCCATGGAGAAGGGGCGGTGGCCCTCACTCCGTTCGCTGCAACGCTGCCCCCTGCCAGAAAACCCAAAGTCAACAGGGCCAGAAAAAAAGTTGGAATGCGCATGGCATCCTCCTGAAATATTCTATCACCATCCTGACAGACGGCGGGAATTGCTTCCATGGACAAACTACGCGCCTCAAATGAAGTCCCGATGAACAATCCCCGGGGACTTGGTATTTTTTCGCAAGATTGCTAACATCAGCCGACTCCAAGATCTACAGGAAATGAGGTTGACATGCGTGTTTGCGGACTATTACTAGGGCTTGCCCTGAGCATTTTTGTATCCTGCCAGGCCGAGACTTCTTCTGCGGCCCCAACGGCAAACCCGCCGTCTGCCGCCGCACCCGCGTCGGCGGCTGCTTCGACGCCAACCTCCACCCCGGCGGCGGGGTCAGAAACCTCCACGGCTGCCCCCATGACCCCCGCTGAGCTCGGACTTTCGGGGGCCCCGACCACCCCTTCGATCGACGCCGTTTTAACGACACCCCCCCCTCAAGACGGTATCTTTACCTGGCCGCAAATCCAGGCTCAGGTTGCCTGGGGTCTGGCCACCCACCTGAGAAATTATGACCTTGACGAGGCCCAATGGAACCAGGCAGTTCAAATTTACCAGGATAAAGC
>JABEVL010000064.1 GCA_013043995.1 Spirochaetales bacterium
GAGCCTCGTGGCTTTGAACGTGGTCGCCGTTCTGGGTTACGGTGAATGGTGGCAGGTTTTTACCTACATGTACGTCCACGCGACCCCCCTGCACATCCTTTTCAACATGATTGCCCTGTTCTTTTTCGGCCTTGCGTTGGAACACAACATCGGAAGCTGGGAATTCCTGATTTTTTACCACGTCATCGGACTGTTAGCGGGACTTTTTTCCTTGTTGGCCTACGCGGTTTTGGGCGCCGGCGAAGTGTGGCTCATGGGGGCCTCGGGCGCCATTTTCGGCGTGATGCTGGGTTACGCCACCTTCCGTCCCAACGACCGCGTTCTGGTTTTTTTCATCATTCCGCTCAGGGCCATGTCGATGGTGCTGATTTTTACGGCTTTTGAGGTGTTCTCGGAGTTTCTCAACCCCTATTCGGGCATCGCCCACCTGACCCACCTGGCCGGTTTTCTGTTCGCTTTCTTTTACCTTTGGCTCCGCTTCAGGCTCAACCCGTGGACGGTTTTTTGGAATCGGGATCGTTTCAGATGACGAAACACCGGCGCTTTTGGGGGTGGACGGCAGGGTTTCTGGTCTTGCTTTTAGGGGGAGGCGCGCCGCTGGCAGCTCAGACCGAGCTTCTGCACGAGGACGTTCTGCAGCTTGATCTTTGGCTTCCCATTGCCCCGATCCCCGAGGGGGGGCTGACCCAGCCCAAGGTGGAAAAAGCAGCCCCTCAAAAACTCCTGAAAGAGGCCCGCTGGCTGATTTCAGGGATGATATTCGGCTGGAAGGTGGTCTACGTCCCTTCGGACACGGCCAGGCAGGTTGCTGAAATCCTCGAGGTCAAACCCCAGGGTGAGATTCCCTGGGGTGACCCCGGGCTCCAGGTCACCAAAACCTGGTCGGATTTTGATAACAACCGCTTTTATGCCAGTTTTCTTTTCACGTTGACGAGCGCCGAAAAAGATCTCAGGTCCCGCTGGGCTGCCGTGGAACTGCAAACGGCTGGAGGCCGCGGCGAATGGGTCGGAACCGACACGGTTGAGGGCCGCCAGAAAGCCTTTGACCAGGCCGTCAAGGCAAGCTTGCGGAACGCGTTGAGACCCGAGGTTTACAACAAACCCGCCCGGATCGAGGCCGAAATCCTCTTGCTCCATCCGCCTCTTTTTGGTTCCGCAGGAGGCCGCATCTTCTGTACCGCGGATTTTCGTTACTTTCTGACCCTCGTGCGTCCCTACGCTGCCTACTGAAAGGTCTTTTTAAAATTGTGATTTTTACCGACATTGTAAAGATGAAAAGGTATCTTTGGGGTCTAGCCCTGGGCATTTTGGCCTTTCTAGGGGCTCAATTCACGATGGCGTTCAGTTTCCCTGGACGGGGAGTCGTGTTTGCCGTTCTTGACCTGGTGGGATTCCTGGCTTTGGCCGGCGTATTTTTGCTTTTTCGGCGCCGTGACCGCCAAGAGGGCCTTCTGGAAAACTACCTGGGCGACCAGACGCAGGCTCTCGACGCCTCAAAAAAATCCGGAGTGAACAGGCCTGTTGCCCTGAAGGCTGAAAACTTGGTCCGTTCGGTGGAAGAGCGGTTGCTTCAACTTCAACAGGAGGCCGAGAGGGTTCAGCACGAAATCGCGGCAGTGCGGGAGCAGAGGGAGGCGGAGACTCAGGCCGTCCAGTCGATCCGTTCCGTCCTGGACGATTTTCACCGGTTGGCTGCGGATTTACTGGCTCAGTTGGGCGTGCTTCAGAATCAGGCGATGGAAACGATGGGTTTCAACCAGACCCTGGTTGTTGAGATGGCCGGTCAGGAGCTTGAAACGACGATGGCCAACGCGACGATGTCTGGGATCGTCACGGCGATTCAGGATATTGACCAGATGGCACGCGACAAGATCACAGCCATCGGAGCCCTGCGGGAAGTTGCCTACGCCGGCCAAAAGCAGATGGAGGCCAGCAAAAACGCCTCGACGCAGATCCTTCAGTCGACCGAGGCGATTCAGAATGCGGCGGCGATGATCCAAAAGATCGCCGCGCAGAGCAGCATGCTGGCGATGAACGCTGCGATCGAGGCCGCCCACGCCGGAGATTCCGGGCTGGGTTTTGCCGTTGTTGCGCAAGAAATTCGAAAGCTTTCTGAAGACACCGCTGTGAGTTCCCGTGAAATCTCTGCGACGATCAAGAAAACCGTCGACGTCATCCGTTCTGCCGAGGGCGCCACAAACCTCGCCACCACCTCTTTTGCCAAACTGATCGCCGGAGTCCAGGATTTTTACGAGCAGGTCGAAACGTTGAAAAACGCCCTGACCGGCCTGGCGGGTCAAACCAGCGGGGCGACGTCGAGCATCGGCATCATCACCAAGTCGATGGCAGAAATCAAGAAATCCTCCCTTGAGATGAACTTCAAAAACATCGCCCTGGTGACGGGTTTGAACCAGGTGGGCGAGATCTCCAAACAGGTCGACGGCGATTCTCTCAAAATTCGTGAGGCCGTCGACGCTCTGGCGAACAGCTGGGACTCTGCTTCAACCTCGGCCTAGACGGGGCGCTTCCCCCAGGGGCCACTTCCAGTTTTCGGTATCAGGGCGGTCAACTCCAAATTCCCTGGCGTAGTTCAAGCAATCGATCTGGTCGTTGAGGAATTTCTCCCGGGCGTGAGCCCCCACGGCCTTGAGCCGCGGAACCCGGTCCAAAACGTCCATGGCGATGCTGAACCTGTCGATCTGGTTGAGGATGGCGAGCTCCAGAGGGGTGTTGATGCTTCCTTTTTCCTTGTAACCGCGCACGTGAAAGTTCGCGTGGTTTGTCCGCCTGTAGGTCATGCGGTGGATCATCCACGGGTAGGCGTGAAAGTTGAAGATGACGGGCTTGTCCGTGGTGAACAGGCTGTCAAACTCGCGGTCGCTGAGGCCGTGGGGGTGTTCGGTGCTGGGAACGAGCTTGAAGAGGTCGACGACGTTCACAAACCGGATTTTGAGGTCAGGAAACTCCTGCCGCAAAAAAACGCTGGCCGCCAGCGCTTCCAGGGTTGGAACGTCTCCCGCCGTGGCCAGAACGACGTCGGGTTCGCTCCCCTGGTCGTTGCTGGCCCAGTCCCAGATCCCCACTCCCTTGGTACAGTGCACGATGGCGGCTTCCATGGTTAAAAACTGAAGGTGGAGCTGCTTGTCAGAAACGATGATGTTGACGTAGTTCTTGCTCTTGAGGCAATGATCCGCAACCGACAGGAGCGAGTTCACGTCCGGCGGAAGGTAGATGCGTACCACGTCGGGACTCTTGTTGAGCGCCAGGTCCAGAAAACCGGGGTCCTGGTGGGTAAAGCCGTTGTGATCCTGACGCCACACGGTCGAGGTGATGAGCCAGTTCAGCGACGAGATTTCGGCACGCCAGGAGATGTGGTTGCAGATTTCAAGCCACTTCGCGTGCTGGTTGAACATCGAGTCGATGACGTGCACAAAGCTTTCGTAGGTCGAGAGAAAACCATGGCGTCCGGTGAGCAGGTAGCCTTCAAGCCAGCCTTCCAGGGTGTGTTCGCTGAGCATTTCCATGACGCGGCCCAGGCTCGACAGTTCCCCTCCGTCGGCGTCCTCTGAAAATCCCTGTGAAATCCAGAATTTCTTGCTCGCCTCGTAGACGGCCTGAAGCTTGTTCGACGTGGTTTCATCGGGCCCGAAAACCCTGAAATTCTCGGGGTTGGCTTTCAGAACGTCGCGCAGAAATTGGCCCAGAGGCCTGGTGTTTTCTACCTCGACGGTTCCGGGTTTTTCAAACCTGGCGGCGTAAGTCCTAAAATCCGGAAGGTGAAGATCGCGGCGCAACAGGCCTCCGTTCGCGTGGGGATTGGCGCCCATGCGCCGTGGTCCCTGGGGCGCCAAGGCTCGCAGTTCGGGAACGAGGCGACCCTGGGCGTCAAAGGCCGTTTCCGGGTGGTAAGAGCGCAACCAGGTTTCCAAAATCTTGAGATGGGCGGGGTTTTCATGGATTCCGGCCAAGGGAACCTGGTGGGCGCGCCAGGAGCCTTCGATCTTGTGTCCGTCGATTTCCGCAGGGGCCGACCAACCCTTGGGCGTGCGTAAAACGATCATCGGATAACGGGGCAGGGCGGCCTCTTGGCCGTTTCGGGCGTCCTGCCGAATCTTTTTGAGGTCCCTGAGGCACCTGTCGAGGGTGGCCGCCATCGCTTGGTGCATCGAATCGGGGTCGGAGCCCTCGACAAAGTAGGGTTTGTAGCCGTAACCCTGAAACAGGTGCTCCAGATCGTCGTGAGAGGCCCTGGCCAGGATCGTGGGGTTGTTGATCTTGTAGCCGTTGAGGTGAAGAATCGGGAGAACCGCGCCGTCGCGGGCCGGGTTCAGGAATTTATTGGAATGCCAGGCCGTGGCCAAGGGGCCTGTTTCTGCCTCGCCATCGCCCACAACGACGGCCGCGATGAGGTCGGGGTTGTCAAAAACGGCACCGTAGCCGTGCGAAAGGCTGTAGCCCAGCTCGCCGCCTTCGTGGATCGAGCCGGGAGTTTCTGGCGTGCAATGGCTTCCGATCCCCCCGGGAAAGGAAAATTGCCGAAAAAACTTGACCAGTCCCTCGGTGTCGGGGCTGATGCCCCCGTAAATTTCGGAGTACGTGCCTTCGAGGTAGACCGGGGCCAGAACGCCGGGGGCGCCGTGTCCGGGACCTGAAAGGTAGATCATGTCCAGGTCGTTTTTGACGATAAGCCGGTTGAGGTGGGTCCAGATGAAGGCCTGGCCGGGGCTTGAGCCCCAATGTCCCAAAAGACGGGCTTTGACGTGTTCCTCCTTGAGGGGTTCGCGCAACAAGGGGTTGTCCTTTAAGTAAATCATGCCCGCGGCGAGGTAGCAGGCCGCCTGCCAGAAGCGTTGAGTCTTGTTCAGCTCCTCGGGCGAAAGGGGGTTGCCGGGGACGGTGGCACGGGCCTTACCGAACGCGGATAGGGATTTATGATCGTTCATGGGGACTCCTTGAAACGCACTCCAAGCTTTCTTCAGTATAAGCC
>JABEVL010000065.1 GCA_013043995.1 Spirochaetales bacterium
GGCTCAAGCAGGCCGTGGATCAGAGATCCGATGGGACTGAGGTTGTAAGCTTGAATCTGGGGATGACGTGCAAGATCCGCTTCCAGCCAAGCGCGGTAGAGGTCCATCCGCACGTCCGATAAAACCCACCCGCCTCGGGTCGCTTCGTGCGGGTGACGGGGTAAGCCCGCCAGAAAGCTAAGGCTCTCGGTTTCTGCGGGGATAAGACGAAAAGCCGAACGTAAAAACCTTTCCTCAAACTGGCTCCCCTGGACATGGGTACCCGACCTTGGATAGCCGAGATCCAAACCCGCAAACCAGACCTGAGACGCCCCCAGGTACAAAGCAAGCGACCAGGCCGCAGTGGCAACAGAGCCCCCCGTTGCCAGTCCTGCACAGGACATCCCGCAGGCTTCTTCCCAGGCTTTTAAAAAAGGAACATTTGAGGTGCCCACGAAGGTGCGCCCCGGAGCCAGGCGGAAAGTTCGAGGGTGAGCGGTCAATTCTGCAACAACTCGGGTATTTTCTTCCAAAGGTCCATCGACGTGCCGTGCGTTCCAATACTGACCGTCGACTACCACCAGGTAATCCGGCGTGAGACCCGCCCCACGCAACGCGTTCCACGCCGTGTCCACCGCTATTAAAACGTAGGCCTGGCGATTTTCTTTGAGCAGATCCCAGTGTAAAGACAAAGAGGGTCCCGCTGCGGCGATCACGATGGGCCGTCCGCGCTCAACGTCTTTTAAGGCTGATAAAGGTAAAAGGCCCTGCACGAGGCCGTTTTTAACGTGGTGCCGAATCCAAAGTTGATAGAACTTCCGCAAGGTGTCTTCGTTGACTCGGGCTTGGGTGCTCTGTTTTTGCCAGGCCGATTCTAAGGCGCTCATCCACGAGGGGTAGGTTTCGAACGCCCATCGAAAAGGAATCCACTGGGTGTTCCTGAAGTCAAAGCGGTTCCAAAGCCCGGCCGCCACTTCGGGCTCCCCACCCACGATCAGCACAAGTCCCGGATGCTTCCACACGGGAGTCAGGTCGTAGGCGTCAAGACTCAAGCGAAAGACCCGGGGGTCCGGCTCTACGACGATCAAGGGAACTTCAGGGTAAAGAGCAACAAAATGCAGGGCAGCGTATCCGAGTCCCCAGCCTGCCATCAGGGCAACGTCGGTTCCCATTTCGAGCTGCGGTAGCGAGCGCTCAGCATCTTGCAATGGCTTGTACGAACTATAGGCCAAACGCCCCCCCAGCTTGAGCGTGGGTACTTGGGAGCGCGACGGTAAAAGCTCAGGTTCTGGAACTCCTGCGGGAATCTGAAGGCTTCCCAAGGACTCCCACAGACCTGGGAACCTTTCAACCAGGGCCCTGATGTTCGTTTCACGCCAACTCACGGAAGGGTGCTCACTTAAATTCCAACTGAATTGTCATTCCTGGAGTTAAGGGTGTCCCCGGTGCAGGAGTCTGGCTGACCACCCAGCCATCCCCATTCATTTGAACTTTCAGGCCTTTCTGATCCAGCAGGGGCAACAGGGTTCTTTTTGCAAAACCTTTCAAATCGGGCATCGTCGAACCAAGGGTCAAAACAGGGGGGCTGTTCAAACGAACCTGCGTTGAGTGCTCGATGACCTTCTCTTCTTTTTTGGGCAAGCCTTCCAAGCGAATCAGTTTTTCTGCCACTTCACGGGCCATGGGCGCAGCGATTCGACCTCCCAGGTAGCTCCAGCCCTTGGGGTCTTCGATTGTTACATAAACGACATAGCGCGGCTGATCGGCAGGAATAAAAAGCATCGTCGAAGCGATGTAATTGCTGTTGGAATAGGTTCCTGTAGCGGGGTTGAGTTCTTGAGCTGTTCCCGTTTTACCTGCCATCTGAATGCCGTCAATCTGGGCCCGGAACGCCGTGCCATACTCAACCGTCGACTTGGTCATCTGCAGCATTTCGTGCGCAACCTCGGGTTTGATGACTTGCCGGATAGGTTCGCGGTGGGCTTGGTAGAGAACCTCACCCGAGCTGGCGACGACTTTGGAAACGATATGGGGCTTCAGCAGCAACCCATTGTCGGCCAAGCCCCCCGCAGCCGTGATCATCTGCAAAGCACTCACGCCAATTTCCTGGCCCATAGAAATTGTAGCTTTGGATCGGGCTGACCATTCAGAACGCGGTCTGAGCAAACCCGGGGTTTCTCCCACCAGACTGATTCCTGTCGGGCGCCCAAAGCCCCAATTGTGGACATAAGTGTCAAAAGTTTTTTCATCCATCAGGTCTGATGCTTGGGCAGTCCCGACGTTGCTGGAATACGTCAAAATGCCCTGGGCGTCCAGAATCCCATAACTTCCCAGGTCGGTGATCCGGATGACGGAACCATCGGGCAATTTCCTCAGATAGACCCCATCGCACACAAACTTCATGGTCGGAGTCAAAACCCCTGAATCAAGAAAAGAAGAGATGGAGAAGAGTTTAAAGACGGACCCTGGTTCGTAGGCACGAACCAAAATACTGTCGGACAGCTGATCCGAGTTGTAATCTGAAAAATGATTGGGGTCGAAACTGGGGCTCGTCACCCAAACCTTGATGTTGCCATCTTCAGGGTTGATCACCAGGATGTTAATCCGCTTGGCTTTGTTCGCGATCAGATTTGCATCGGCAATTTTCTGGGCCTCATATTCCAAATCCAGGTCCAAGGTCAACCAAACAGAGGCTCCCATCGCCGTTTTAGGCACCCCCTCTCCTACCTGCACAGGGGCCAGGATGTTGTTGTACGAATACTCGATACCAGCCAGACCGACATTATCGGTTCCGACGTACCCGACAACAGAGGCCCCGATTTCTTTTTGGGGATAGCTTCTTCCAAACTCAGGGTTGAGTTCTACGCCTGAAAGTCCGCCGGCAGCCTTGGCCGCGCGTATCAGCTCTGCTTCATTTTGGCTCACGGGACGTTTTAAGTACTGAAAATTGGGCCCCTCGTTAAAACGCCTCAAAAGTTCGGCCTCGCTGAGACCCAGAATGGACGCCAAAGCGTGGGCCGTCGCAACCTTGTCCTTGACTTGTGGCAACCAAATTGAAGCCGACTCCTGTCTTGTGCTGACCGCAAAAAGCCTTCCTTGGTCATCCAGAATCGGCCCGCGCTCGACTTTAGAAAAGCGGAGCTCGGTGTGTGAAGAAACAGGCTGGACAACCATCACCACGGCGTAGACGGTCAAGAGACTGAGCCCCAGAAATGCCGTGAATCCAAAAAAAGCCCACCAACGCCAAGGAAGTTTGACTGACGGAGCTCCCTTTTTCAAACTCAATTCAAGAGCCTCCCCAAAACCTGGGTCTGCGGAATAAATCCCCAATCGCGCGAATCTTCAGACACAGAACTGTTGTCCCCTAAGACAAACACCATTCCTGAGGGAACGTTAGAAACAGAACTCAGCCAGTACGCCTCAGCGTCACTCAGCGGAACAACCCTCTGGCCGATCAAAAGTTTCTTTCCCATGACCCTGAGCGTGGTCCCAGAAACCCCTGCGATTCTTTTGACAATCAGTTTTCCATCTGCAGGGTCTTTCAAAATAACCGGATCTCCTATCCTAGGGGCTTTCCAGAACCACCAGTAACCCCCTATAATGGGGTTCGGTAGCCCGTAGGCCCATCGGTTAATGAAAATGATTTGACCGCTGTGGTATCTTGGCTTCATCGAGGGCCCGCTCACTTGTGAGACACCCACGACCGCCCATGAAACAAAGATGAGGAAAATGGCACCGACGAGAAAAGCCGGCAAAATTCCGAAGCGGAGATTCTTCATGGCGGAATTCCATCTTAATGATCCCCCCTGTCGTTGTCGATACATAAAATCGGAGGGGACATCGTGAAGGTACCGATGCAGGGACAAAAAGTTTCTAGAAAGGGGACTTCACCAAAGTCCCTCGTTTTTTCGCCGAAATCAAGCAGATCAAAAGGACTGGATTTTTCAGTTCTCACAGGTGGCTTGGACGCCTTGGAAGGGGCTCTTCGTAACGGGATCTCTCGATCACCGTTCCTGACTCTCCCCTACATCGTGGCCCTGCCCGTCTTTATACTTTTACTGGGAGTCTTGTCACCATGGATGACACCGGGGCGCGACTTCAGCCTCCATGGGGCTGTTTTGCAAATCCCGCACGATGGAAAATTGCCGGCACTTCTCGAAAACACGGCACCGCTGTCGGGAGTACCCGCTTTAGTAGCCGACACCTCGGTGCCTCAGCCGCCGTCACCGCAACGTGTTGTTACCCAGACTTACACGGTGCAGCCGGGCGACGTCCTTTCCGTCATAGCCAACCGCTTTAATCTGAATTTAGGGACAATCATCAGTTGGAACAACATCCAGAATGTTCGCCATATCTACCCAGGTTCAAAGCTCATCATCCCCAGTGCTGATGGTCTGCTGTACGTCGTCAAAAACGGCGACAGCCTCACTTCGATTGCACGCGCCCACAATCTTTCCTATGAAGACATCCTACAAGCCAATGGCTTGAAAACCCCCGTTGTTGTCTCTGGGCAACGACTCTTCCTGCCGGGTGCCACTCTTTCTGCCTGGGATCTCAAACAAGCCCTAGGAACTTTGTTCATCTATCCCGCACGAGGAGTCATCACGAGTCCTTTCGGCTGGCGCCGCGACCCCTTTACGGGTGTCAGGACCTTCCACAACGGTATCGACCTGGCTAACTATGCAGGGACTCCAGTGCACGCTTCCATGGCAGGGCGCGTCGTTGACATGGGCTTTAATTCAGGTTATGGAAACTACGTCGTCCTGAGCCATGAAGGCGGTTTTCAAACGCTTTACGGACACCTGAGAGCCTTTGAGGTTTCTCAAGGTGAGTGGGTTGAACAGGGTCAGGTGATCGGACGAATGGGGAGCACTGGGTACAGCACAGGCCCCCACGTTCACTTTTCAATCTTTTTAAGAAATCGTGCCGTCAACCCGCTGAATTATCTGTACTGACCTGCAGGCGGAGAGTCATAAGGACTCTCCGCTCCAACAAAAAGTGTGGAGGGGAATCCCTATGCGAAAAATTGTAATCGGTCTTGTTCTGCTGTTTGCTGTTTTTACGTTTTTGAGCGCCCTGGGAGCCCCGGCTTCTCCGGCCAACACAGCTCCAGAAGCTGGGATTCCTACTTCTCAACCGGGTCGGTAAGGCAGCTGATCAATTCGGTCCAACAGCTTTTGGAGCAAAATCTTGCTTTGGGGCCAGAGTCTCTCGGGCAGATCTTGGCTCGTGTGCATCGTCCTCCAAGCCTCGGGGAGGCTGGATTCCATGGGGTTGTTTTTTCTTTCTTTTTGATACTTTAAGGCCTGTTTACGGGGTAGTAAGCTGATTTGGACGGCAGGGATGCCCGACCAAAGAAAACCCAGGTCGTCAGAAAAAGGGGTGTCAATTTCAATAAAGTCACCAGCGTCGGTCCCGGCCAAAAGACGGCGCGTCCATAGCCTTAGGGCTTTTGTCGCAGGATCGTCAGCCAAGCCGATGCCAGCTTTTAAGTGTTCGCTCAGGTGCCCCAAGACGAAAGTGTCCCCGATCCCGCACATGTCTAAGACCACGACGCGAGGTACCCGGTGAACCGACTTCCAGAAGTCTCCCAAAAGCCGAGCGCCCTGCATGCTCGCTGGTCGTTCCCCGAAAACTTCTTCACCGTCTGTAAAAATGACCCGATGAGAGCTTCGTTCCGTGGAACGCGCCAAATAATTTAAGAGGTGAAAAACGCTGGCCGAATTATCATTAGCTCCTGGGGTACCAGGTTGACGATCGTAATGTGCGACCAAAACTAGTTCGCCCGCTAAAGGAAGGCCATTCTTTGACTGCCAATGATTCCAGGGTCCCGTCTGAATCTGACAAGGGGTGTAACCAAGCTCAACAAGGGTGTCCCGAAGGACTTCAGAGCGGGAAATCTCAGGTGAACAGAATTGTACCAGCCAATTTTCGTCCAAAGCCATACCCTCACTTTTAACACGTTCGCCCTGCTCATGTCTTGACCGTCGAGCAACTAGACTGTTAATGTTTCCGGCATGCGTTTAATAATTTACTTCCTTCTTTTTCTCTTTGTTTTGATGCCCCTCTCTGCCGAGCTCCCTGAGTCTCGTTTGGCCGATCTTGTTCCTATGGCCTCAAGGGCCGTCTTGATGGACGCCACTTCAGGACGTATCCTCTACGCCAAAAACCCCGACGAACCTATCCCACCCGCTTCACTCACGAAGCTGATGACCATTCATCTGATTTTCCAGGATCTTGAGCATAAAAAGTACACCCTGGATCAGCTTGTTCCTGTGACTTCAGCAACGGACGCTAGAGCCATGCCCGAAGGATCGTCTTTGATGTTCCTTCAAGCGGGTCAACTTGTCACTGTTCGGGAATTGTTAACTGGCCTTGTTGTCGACTCGGGTAACGATGCGGGTTTAACGCTGGCAGTATTTTCTTCGGGAAGCCAGCAGGCTTTCGTCGCCCGAATGAACGCCGAGGCGGCCCGTTTGGGCATGGTGCATACCATATTCTACGATTCCTACGGCTACGATTCCCGCAATAAAACTACGGCTCGCGAGCTTGCTCAATTTTGCAGGTACATGATCTTGAAACACCCCTACCTGCTTCAGCTCAGCGCTCAAAAAGAACTCGCCTACCCCCTTGCCGCCAATTGGCCGCCCAGTTATCACGGACCTGTACGAACGATCTGGCAGAAGAACCGTAATGAACTCCTTTGGGCCTATCCTGGGGCTGACGGACTCAAAACAGGCTACATCACCGAATCGGGTTACAATCTAGCGGGGACCGCCATTCGTGGACACCAAAGGTTGATTGCCATCGTGCTGGGTGTCCAGGCGCCCAACTCCTCAGTGGGAAGCTACCTGAGGACTCAAGCGGCAAAGTCCCTGTTTGATTATGGTTTCCAACGTTATCCCCTAAGTGAACTGCCCGTTCCGCTTTTGCCTGCGGTCAAAGCCTGGTACGTTGTCGGGGACAAAGTTCTTGTGCAACCCCGTACCCCGGTTATTTACCCCTTGTCAGATGAAGAACGTTCTGAAATTTCAGTCAAGGTTGACCTGCCCGATTCGGTCATTGGACCTTTTGGATCCGACCGCCCTGTAGGAAAACTTGTCTGGTCTTTGCAGGGGAAACCCGTCACCTCGGTAGATCTGGTTGCGGCCTCACCGGTCCAGCCCGCTTCCTGGTGGCAGGATTTTCTGGACGCGATCACCCTCTTTTTTCGGGGAATTTTTGGACTTCCGGCTCCCTTGAACCTTAGCGGCCCTTCTTCCAGTAGCTGATTTCAAAGTCTTCCAAGGCCTGGAAACCTAGGCCTTGGTAGAGCTTCAGTGCGGCCTGATTGTTTTTTTTGACGAAAAGGCACGCTGACCTCCCCATTTTCCAGAGTTGATCCAAAAGAAAGGTTAAAAGGCGCTTCTGCAATCCCTGGCCTCGGCGATCAGGCCGGGTAAACACCCCGCCCAACTGCGCCCAATCCTCCACCAACGCATTTGTTCCCGCTTTAGCGACGGGAATGCCCTTATGATCGACAACGGCGTTCAATTGCGATTCCAACTGCTTACGAAAGTGCAAAAAACTTGAAAAAGAATGAAAATCTGAAGGATCCGAAAGGACCTCTTCTTTTTCGTAGGCTTCTTGGAGGCCAAAAAGTCTTACGGCATCACGGGGCCCCGCCCAATGAACTTCAAGCTGAGGGTCGGGCTCTCGTTGAGGAACGGGTTCCAGAGGCCTTTCCATCCAGATATAATGAACACGGTGGGTCGGACGGCAATTGGTCAAACAACCTTCCAGCCGCGCCGTCCACTCCTGCACCCCAATCACCATAAAAGCTGGAGAACAAAATTTTAATAGGCGGGCTGTGATTTCATTTCCTTCTTCTGAGGTCAAATCGCGGGGCAACAGAGGATGCCAAACAACTCTGTCCCTTAAGCAGAGTGTTCCTTGAAAATCTAACGTCTCCCAAGCCATGCTCCTGTCGTTCTCAAGACCGGACAAGAGTGCCGAGCGGATACCGACGGCCC
Source organism: Spirochaetales bacterium (assembly GCA_013043995.1). Lineage (GTDB taxonomy): Bacteria > Spirochaetota > Spirochaetia > JABEVK01 > JABEVK01 > JABEVK01. The sequence goes on from JABEVL010000065.1 coordinate 7,992, forward strand.
GCCCTCCCCACACCGAAAATGCAGAAGATTTTGCAAAAAATTGATCTTTCGCAAGATTCTTCCAGAATTTCAAGGGCTTCCTCCTACGGGAAGTCCCTGAAAATCAAGCGGGAGCTTGGCCGTGGGATCAACCTGACCATCGAGAACCCCGACTCCTGCATCGAAGGCGTCAGAATCTGTTCCAAAAATGGCAATGGCCGTTTTGACCCAGGGAAATTTTCTCAGGGGAACCGGGGACAACGAACAAACGACGGTCACCTTGTCTTTCCAAGGTTCAAGTTCACGGAGGTAGTCGTAACCGCCCGGAGTGACCAGGTGCAAAAGGATCCGTGAAGCCCCTGGGGCCAGCTCGAGCAGACGATCTCGAACCTGTTTGTTGGAACCAAAAAAATCGTAGTTGTAATCCAGTTCGCGGGCTCCAGGAAATTGAGCAGTAACAGAGTGGAAGAATTCGTTGTAAGGGGTGACAACAAGAAGAC
>JABEVL010000066.1 GCA_013043995.1 Spirochaetales bacterium
AAGCGCACGATGTTTTATATGGCCCTTTCCCTGTCGGTGACGGTGGTTGGGCTTTTTGCTGCTTACATCCTTTTTGACGTCAAACCCCAGGATAATATCACCCTCAATGCGGTGCTTGTTGGTGCCACTTCAAAAAACTGGGGCGCCTGGGGACCCATTTTTGGGGCGTTCACCCTCGGGTCCGAGGCCGTTTTGCTTTTTGTTGCGGCTCAGACGGGATTCATCGGCGGTCCCCAGGTTGTTGCCAATATGGCCAAGGATCGCTGGCTTCCGACGCGGTTTGCGGCTTTGAGCGACCGCCTCGTTTCCAAAAACGGACTTTTCTTGATGGCCATCGGAGCCGCCGTTGTGCTTTTTCTTACCGAAGGTTCCGTGGAAACCCTCGTTATCCTCTACAGCATCAACGTTTTTATCACTTTTGTCCTTTCCCAACTGGGCATGATCGTCCACTGGTACCGCCACCGCCACGAGGCCCGACGTTGGCTGAGGAAAATGATCATCAACGGCTTTGGGCTCGTGGTTTCAGCCTTTATTTTGGTTTCGGTGGTTGTGCTGAAGTTTACCGAAGGCGGTTGGGTCACGATGCTCGTCACCTCGCTGCTGGCTTTGGGAGCCTGGTCGATCCGGCGCTACTACCAAAAAACAGGAAAACGCCTGGCTCGCCTGAACATTTTGCCCCAGGCAGTCATGAAAGAGCTGGAAGCCCAAGACAGCCCGCCGGACCACGAGCCCGTCCGTGCGGAAGGCAAGGCCCGGCCAGGGGAAGGCCGAACGGCCGTCCTTCTGGTAAGCGGCTTCAACGGCATGGGGCTCCATACCTTTTTCCAAATTCCCAGGCTTTTTCCTGGGGCCTTCCGCCGGGTGGTCTTTGTGGAAATCGGCTTGATTGACGCTGGGAACTTCAAAGGCATGGAAGCGATAGAAGAACTCAAAGATTCGACAGCCCGGGACTTGTCGCTCTATCAGCGTTACGCTCAAAAGCACGGCTGGGACGCCGATTCTTATTCAGGATTCTCGACGGACGTTCTCGAAGAGTTCGAACGTCTGCTCCCCGTGATTCAAAAAGATCACCCCGAGGCCGTCTACTTTGCAGGAAAATTGGTTTTTGACCCCGAACCCTTTCTTTCTCACTGGCTCTTCAACAACCTCGTCGAAGAACTTCAACGCCGGTGCGCCCGCCAAGGCCTGCCCTTTGTCGTGATGCCTGTCCGGGCCTAGAGCAAGGCCCCCCGCTTTCGTTATTGGCCTGACCGCGCGCAAGGTGTAGGCGTCCATCCTTGGCACATGAGTTTCGAGGTAGAGCTGGTGCTATCGGCATAGTTGTGAGCGGTCAGGTTTGTTCCAAAAGCTATCACGATGAAACTACCAACCTTGCGCTCTTTGCCTTGAATCTACCGAAGCACGGCGTTTTGCTCATGCTTCGGTAGGGGGTCAGGCTTGGGGAGTGGTGGGCGCCGCGGGTTTCGCGGGTTGTTTTTTCTTTTTCTTGCCCAAAAAGATCTTGTCGCCGGGCATGGCCCCGTGGATCAGTTTGACGCCGATCTTGCCCAGGATGGAACCTAGCCCCAGCGAAACGGCCGAAACGATCAGGTAACCGAGCCACGGCCAAAGCTCTGGAATCCCGTCCCCACCGACACGAGAACGGCCTGAGCGATCGAAGTTAAAAACAAGAGGGTTCCGAGGCCGATTTTGCGGACCAGGATCGGCGTCGTGACCTTACGGTAGCGCACCTTGGCGTCCCAGAGCCCTGTCACGAACCCGGCGGCTACCGCCAGCGGGAACAACCAAGAAAGGATCTGCGTTGTCGGCCAAAGGAACTTGTCCTGGAGGTTGGCGGGAATCAGGGGGAAAATCAGGGTGAACACCAGCAAGAGAGCCGCCAGGGTTTCTGGAAGGTGGACCGTGATGGGGTGAATGTCCAGCTCCAGAAGCAAGTGACGAAGCCCCGTGACCTTTTCTTCAAAGGGCTCAAACATTTGGGCCTTGACGCCGCAAGCTGGGCAGACTTCACCCAGGGCGCTTTTTTCCATGACGTAGCCGCAGGCTTTACAACGAACCAATTCTTTCACAGTGAACTCCTTTTGTGGAGGAGACGCTTGGCCTCCTCTCCACGATTAGTAATGCATCTCCGAGGCGTCAATTTTGCCTTTAAAGATCCGATAGACGAACACGGTGTAAACACCGACGATGGCCAGACCGATAAATCCCAGTATCCCTAAAAGCTGAAGGCTATAAATCGGATTTGAAACACCGTCCTTGAAAATCGTCAGGTCAAAGTCGGGGGATATCGAAGACCGTACCATTGTCGGAAATTGGATAGCCCCGATCAGTACCCATAAACCACCGACCAGAAGTGACGAAAAGACAAACGGCCGGGAGTCTTTTTCTCGGGAACGGGTGATGAAAATACCCGCCAGGGCCACGACGATCAGCACCAGGGCCAGGGGAACACCGATCGGCGCGAGGGGCTTGCCGACACCGGGAGCTCCCGTCAGGTCCGCTCCGCCCAAAAGGGCGACCAGGGCCACGCCCAAAACGAGGACCGCCGCAACGACGGTCTGCGTCAAAAGGTTGGATCGCGCTTGCTGGGCCAGCTCCCCCGTCGTTTTGCGGACGAGGTAGGCGCTGCCGTGGACCAAGCTGACGGCGACAAAAGAGGCTCCCATCAAAACCGACAGCGGCGAGAGGGCTTCCCAGAACGGGTGTGCCGGGTCCCAAACCATGCCGGCGTTATACGGCAGGCCGGCGATGGTCGAACCGACGGCGACCCCGATCACAAACGGAATAAAAAAGCTCGACAGGCTGAACAGAAACTCCCAGAAACGGCGGGCCTTTTTGTCGTGAACCCAGGCTTCGAACGAAACGGGACGCAGCATCACAAAAACCATCAGGATAACGACCCAAGGGTAAAGCCCGGAAAGCAGGCCGGCAAACACCACGGGGAAGGAGGCAAAGATCGCACCGCCGCCGATCAACCCGTAGAGCTCGTTCCCGTCCCAAAGGGGCCAAATCGTGTTCAGGTGCGTTTGCCTTTGCGCCGGGGTCTTGGCAAAGGGCAACATCATGCCGATGCCGAGGTCAAAACCGTCCAGCCAGGTGAAAATAAAGAGGGCGGCGCCGACAAGAATGAACCAGTAACTCTGCCAGAATGCCAAAAGGGTCATTTTTCGCCTCCTTCAGGAAGGGGTTCGGCCCCAGGTGTGATGCCTTTTTTGATTATGGTCGGTAAAAAGCGGAAAAAGACCACAAAGATCACGATGTAAACCAGCGAGAAAAAAATCAAGGAAAAAAGAACGTAGGAAGGGTTGAGTCCCTGGGTGACCGCGTCGGCGGTTCTCAAGCCCGGAAAACCAATGGCCGGGTCGGGGTAGATCGTCCAGGGCTGACGTCCAATCTCCGCCGTGATCCAGCCCGTTTCGACGCCGATGTAGGGCAGAGGAATGCAGGCCACGATCGTCAACAGGGATTTTTTCTTGCGCGTGAGCGTTCCCTTGCGGTGAAAATACAGGCCCAGGATCAGCACCACGATCAGGATGGAACCCACGAGGACCATGAGGCGGAACGTCTGGAATTCAGACTGAACCGGAGGCCGATCGGCCGGGTTGGGGGCAAGCTCGTCGAGGCCGCGCACACGGTAGTCAAAGCTGAAATCGTAAAAAAAGCTCAGCATGCCGGGCAAGGGAATCCCAATGACCTTTTGGTCCTTTTCGTCCACCCAGCCGAGGGCGTACAGGGGCGCATCGGTCGTGGACTTGTACACGCCTTCCATGGCGGCACCCTTGATCGGCTGGTATTTTTCGATTTCAAGCACAGAGGCGTGCCCCAGGATCGGCAGGGCCAGGGCGCTGACGAGGGCTACGACGCCGGCGAGCGACATCATCTTGTTGGCGGCGACGGTTTCCCGTCCTTTGTACATGAACCAGGCTGCGATCCCAAAAAGAAGGAAACAGCCTACCAGCCAGGACGCTGCGATCGTGTGGGTAAAACGGAGCAGGGTCGACGGGTTAAAGTTCATGGCCAGCCAGTTGTCCATGACCAGTTTTCCCGTGGTGGGGTCAAAAACGACACCGGCAGGAGTCTGCATCCACGAGTTGGCCGCAATGATGATGAAGGCCGAAAAGTGGGAGCCCAGAAAAACCAGAAGGGTCGACAGCCAATAAAGACCGGGTTTGACCTTTTTCCGTCCAAAGATGAGTACACCGATGAAAACGGATTCGAGGGTGAACGCCACGACAGCTTCGACAGCGAGCTGGACGCCGAACACCGACCCCGAGATTTTAGAAAACTGAGCCCAGTTTGTCCCCAGAGTGACGGGAAGGGTAAGGCCCGTTGCCACGCCCAGGGCAAAGACCAGCGTGAGAATTCTCACCGCAAAGGACGAAAGGTCACGGTAGACGTCTTTTTTCGTCTTGAGATAAAAACTCTCGGCCAAGAGGATGAACAGGGATAGGCCCAGGGTAGTTGGGGGAAAGATAAAATGCGTTCCCAGAGAAACCCCGTACTGGATACGGGAAAGTATCGTCGCTAGGTCCATGCAGAACCCTCCTTTGCTTGATTATCCGCTACACGCGGAGAATTTCCCAGAGTAAAAAAAGATTCGTCGCTCCCGAAGCCGTGAGGTTGAGGATCATGGCGCGGGAAAAGTCGGCCGCTGCGGGGTTTTTCCAGGCCGAAATGGCCCAGATACTAAAAAAGACCAAGGCCGGGAGCTCAAACAGGGCGAACA
>JABEVL010000067.1 GCA_013043995.1 Spirochaetales bacterium
AAAGACAGCGAGCCAAAGCCACCCGCATCTGCCAGCCCCCTGAAAGGGTCGCGACGGGCCTTTCGAGTTCTTCTGAACTAAAGCCCAGCCCCCTGAGGGTTTGTTCGACGAGCTCCCGCTTTCTGTACCAGCCGTCGGCTTCGAGGAGCTCCTGCAATTCGTGGCTTTTTGTCAGCAGAAGTAAAGCCTGTTCGGGGGGAGCCTCGGCAGCCTGCTCCGTGAGAAGTTGTGCCTCCAGTTCCAGGACACGCTGGCGGTCAAAAGCTCGTTCGGCGTCTTCGTAGACGGAACCCTGGCCTGCAACGATTCCTGACTGGGGAAGGTAGGCGACCCTGAGTGAGGGGGAACGGAGCAACTGCCCTGAATCGGGGGGCACCACACCGGCAAGAAGCCTCAGGAGCGTCGTTTTCCCCGAACCGTTGGTCCCCGCAAGGGCGACCCTGCGCTCGGCGGACAAGGTGAGGTCGGCGTCGACAAGAATATCACGGTCGCCAAAAGCTAATGAAGCTTTTTTGAGTTGAAGAAACGCCATCTAACTTTGAAAAGAAAGGAACAGGGTGTAACCGAGGTGACTTTCCCGAAGCACGGTCTGTTTGACGGCGTCGACATCGGCGTTGGAAACCGGAAGAAGCTGAAGGCCTCCCTTTAAAAACCTGTAAAGAAAGAGCTGGGAGAAATCGGGCTCGCCCCCCGAACGGGACAGACTCATCCTCATCACCTGCCAATCCCCGACGAACTGCTGATCCTTGAACCAGTCGAAAAGTATCTGCCCTTTCCCCGTCAGATCGGCAGGGAAAAGCACCCCCAGCGGGGGCTGGAGAGCTTGGAAACCTGTCCAAGTGAAGCTTCCGTCCTGATTCAGTTCGATCCTACCCCAGGTGGGGCTCACGAGTGTTTTTCCTAAACTCAGCAGGGTGTTGAGTTTGTCGAGACGTGAAGCCGTTTCCTGGGCGATGTAGTCCCCGATGTTCTGGTTCAGCCGGGCGTATAAAAACGTCACTTGCTGGTCGTTTTGCAAGAATTTGATCTCAAGCCTGCTAGCCTCGGGGTTCAATACGCGGACGCTCAAGTTGGCAGGACCGACGAAAAGGAAGGTGGCGGTGTCGATCTTTTGAACCCGGGTAAAAGCGAAGTGGAAGCTCTGGGCCGGTGCACCGCTGACGAGGTTGGGGGGAAGTGTCAGGTCGAAAGCGTTGGAGCCGTTGTAACGAAAAACGTAGGAGGGGTCGAAAATCTTGAGGTTGATACGCTTTTGGGCGACTTCATTGAGAAACTCTTCGGGGTACCAGGAGTTGGTTTCAACCGATTGAAGATAAAAATTCCCAGGTCCGCTCTGTTTGAGCTGAGTTTCGACCCCGTTGGCAACCTTATAAAGACTGAGGTAGTAGTCAAAGACCCAGCCCGTGGCGCCGTTCTGGGTGAGAACCTCGTCCCAGTGACCCGCCAGCCCATCGATGGTGACGGTCTGGGGGTTTTGATTCAAAATTTTGATTTCCTCTCCGTCGGAAAGCCGATAAACCCTGCTGGCACTGGCGTCGGGCTTGGAGCGGACAAAAAGCCCGCCGCGTTGGACGTTGGCCCAAATGTCATTCCATCGGGCAAATTGAGTTTGAAAGGCGCGGGCGTCGTCCTCGTTGGAGAACTCCCGGACACGCCAGGAACTGATTTCGAATCGGCTCCCGCCATCGGCGCGTTGAACGATCATCGATTTGCGAATACGGCTTTGGTCCCAGACCCAGACCAGCGACCCATTGGCAAGGTGCTCGGAGTCCGACCAAAGAACGACCCCCGTTCCCAGTCGACCCAGACCGCAGGAGCTCGTCCCCAAAGCGGCTAATGCAAAGGCAAAAAAGAGGACCCCACGACGTAACCAAGATTCCTTCATAGCGCCATTCTAGCGAAGCAGGCCGGTGATTCCAAGGGGGGAACTCTGGGCCGAGCTTTTTGTCTTGCATTTTATCGGCTTTCTCACCTAAAATAGGGGGTGTCGTCAAAAAAAGCACAGCCGTTGAGTGACGCTAACCCGCAGAAGGTGCTGAAGGCTCTCAGTGAGGGAAAGCCCCTCACGATAAAGACTTATACTTTTTTGCCCAAGTCTCAGCTCTACATCGACCAGATGCTGGAGATCTTTCTGGAAGGCTTGGGAATTTCTTTTGTGATGGAACAGATTTCCTACTGCGTCAAGGAAATGGCGGTGAACGCCAAAAAAGCGAACACCAAGCGGCTCTACTTTGCCGACAAGGGGCTGAATCCCCATGACGAAAAGGACTATGCCGTCGGCATGAAGGATTTTAAGGCCGAAATGTTGCAGAAACAGGCCTACTACCTGAAGCGCCTGAAAGAGGAAAATCTTTACGTCAAAGTCGAGTTGCTTCACCGCAGGGGGCTGGTGTCCGTCGCGGTGCGCAACAACGTGCCGCTCCTTCCCGCCGAAGAAACGCGAATTCGTGAAAAAATCGCCAAAGCTTACAGCTACAACACCCTGGAAGACGCTTTTTCAGATATGCTCGACGAGTCGGAAGGGGCTGGACTGGGGATTCTTGTTCTGGTCCTGATGCTGAAAAAACTCGGTTTTGCCGGTGATTTTTTCCAGGTCTACACCCTGAACGATGAAACGATCGCAAGATTGATTCTTCCACTCTCCGTCGATACCGCCATATAAATTGGGAGCTCTGAATTGGCCAAACTTTGGCAGAAAAACTATACCTTGAATGAACTGATCGAGGCTTTTACTGTAGGCCGCGACTACCTGCTGGACAGGGAACTCTTACCGGCGGACGCGCTGGCTTCGATGGCCCAGGCCAGGCAACTGGAAAGCATCGGGCTTTTGACTCAACCTGAAGCCGATACGCTGGTGAAGGGGTTGCGGCACATCCTGCAGGAATGGAAAAACGGGGAATTGACCGTGACACCTTCGGACGAGGATTGTCACACGGCGATCGAAAACCGTCTCACGGCACTCTGCGGCGAAGCGGGGAAAAAAATTCACACGGGCCGCTCCCGCAATGATCAGGTGCTGACCGCACTGAGGGTTTGGTCCCGGTCGGCCCTGGACCGTGTGATGG
>JABEVL010000068.1 GCA_013043995.1 Spirochaetales bacterium
GATCGAGACACTCACAGACAATAAAAATCGAACTGCAGCCGATGTCAGAATGATTCTGAACAAAGCCAACGGCAGCTTGGCAACTGCCGGTGCTGTTACTCGCTTGTTCGAACGTAAGGGATCCATTGTTCTGGATGCAGAGAAATACACTGAAGATCAGGTCATGGAGCTGGCGCTTGAAGCAGGCGCTGAGGATGTAGTTTTTTCAGGGGGCTCGATTGAAGTGACGACCCACCCAGAAGACTTTACGAAAGTTCTTGAGTCTTTTCAGACCAAGGGAATTCAGACAGAAATGGCCGAGGTCAGCCTTGTACCCATGAGCCGAACAGTTCTTGAAAAAGATACCGCCGAAAAAGTCATGGGAATGATCGATCGACTCGAAGAGAATGACGATGTTCAGAATGTTTATCACAACTTGGATACAAGTGTACTTGACGACGGAGAAGAATGACCATTCTGGGGATTGACCCCGGGTTAGCATCTTTGGGCTGGGGTATCGTTCAGAGTGAAGGCGGTCGTTTAACCCATCTAGCTCACGGTGTTCTAACGACTGCGCCCAAGTCCCCCCCCGAAGAACGTCTTCTTTTCCTGTATAACGAGATTTCCCATTTGATTGAACTTTATCATCCTGAGCAAGCCGCAGTTGAAAAACTTTATTTTATGAAAAATGTCACGAGTGGTTTGCCCGTGGCTGAAGTGCGGGGAGTCCTACTTCTGGCGCTTGCCCAAGCTCGGTTGGTCGTGGGCCAATACGATCCAACACAAATCAAGTCGTCGGTGGTCGGGGCTGGTCATGCAGATAAAGGGCAGGTTCAGGAGATGGTTAGGCTGCTTTTAGGTCTGGCTTCTATTCCTAAACCCGATCACGCCGCAGATGCTTTGGCCGTGGCTGTGTGTCACGTTCACAGAGTTCAAGTCAATTCAGTGCTTGAGAAGTATGCCCACGGGAAGAGATAAATGTGGAACAGTCTAACGGGTGAAATCACTCATAAAGGTTCGGATAGTTTGTACCTTTTGGTTGCTGACGTAGAATGGGATCTGACGGTTTCAAGAAACACTCTGTCAGCGCTTCCTGCCGTGGGTTCCCGAAGCAAGGTTTATACTTGGCTTCAGCATACTGAGGATGCCATGCGAGTTTTTGGATTTGTCAGCACCCAAGAACGAAGTCTTTTTTTGGACCTGATAAAAGTTTCGGGTGTGGGTCCGAAATTGGCTATCAGATGTCTTTCGGGGCTCACTTGGAATTTGTTTGCAGATGCGCTTGAAGCCGGGGACGCTCAGAAACTGTCAACGATCCCTGGACTGGGAATCAAAACGGCTCAAAAAATCATACTTTCACTCAAGGGAAAACTCCTACTGAATCAGGAAACTTCAGTTATCTCGGTGAACTCAGATCTCGTGAACGCTCTGGTGGAAATGGGATTTGACCGAAAATCCTGTGAACGTGTTGTAGAAAAAATAACCGAAGACGCCGAGTTTTCGAGTTTGTCAGATGCTGAAAGAGAACGCCGACTTTTTCAAAAAGCCTTACTTATGCTTTCGGCGGGTGAATGATGGCTATTACAGATCCTCAGGTGATTGAAGGAGAGGAACCTAAAGAAATCCTTCTCCGTCCTCAATTCCTTTCTGACTTTCAAGGTCAGGAGGCTTTAAAAGGTAATCTTGCCGTTTTTCTTCAGGCTGCCCGAACCAGGCGTGAAGCCATGGATCATGTCTTTATTTCAGGACCTCCGGGGCTAGGTAAAACTACTTTGGCCGGAATCTTGGCCAATGAGCTGGGCGTTGATTTTAAGGTTACTGCCGCTCCAGCACTAGATAAACCCAAGGATATTGCAGGAATTTTAACCTCTTTGACCGAAAGAAGTGTTTTCTTTATTGATGAGATACATCGTCTCAAGCCTGCCATTGAGGAGATGCTCTACATTGCGATGGAAGACGGAGAACTTGATTGGATTATCGGGCAAGGTCCGAGTGCGAGAACTGTAAGGATTCCTCTCGCTCCCTTTACTCTAATTGGCGCAACGACAAAACCCGGACGAGTTTCCAGCCCTCTGTTTTCACGTTTTGGGATTCATCTCAGAATTGACTTTTACTCTGAAATGGAACTCATCGACATACTTCATCGTTCGGCACCCATTTTAGAAATTCGCCTGGAACCGGGAGCTGCGGAATTACTCGCGAAATCAAGCCGTGGAACACCACGAGTAGCGAATCGCCTACTAAGAAGGATGCGAGATTTTGCTCAAGTTCAAAATGCTGAAACAATCAATATTGGGGTGGTCGCATCATCACTGAAAAGGCTTGAGATCGATGAATATGGTTTGGAACGTCAAGACCGTGCCATTTTGCTCTCGATCATTCAAAATTACGGAGGTGGGCCCGTTGGTGCCGAAACTTTGGCGATCAGCGTTGGCGAGGGGATGGACAGTCTTGAAGATTTTTATGAGCCCTACCTCATTCAACGAGGTTTCCTGATGCGAACTCCGCGAGGCAGAGTTGCTACAAACTTAGCTTATCGACATCTTGGACTCCAAGATCTATGGAAGGAAAAATCCAGTGAAGACCAAGGACTTCTCTTTTGATTTGCCGCCTGAGCTGATTGCGCAAGAACCTCGTCCTGTTCGCGGACAGAGTCGTTTGATGATCCTCGATCCTTCTGCGCATCAGTATCATCATGCCAGTTTCGTTGACTTTATTGAAAATGTACCCTCCCATGCAATTCTTGTTTTTAATGACTCAAGGGTTCGTAAAGCACGCGTTTTTGCCTTTTCAGAAAAGGGCCGGAAAGTTGAAACTATTTTCTTGCAAAACGAAGGACCCTTTCGATGGCAGTGTTTGTTGAAAAATTCAAAACGCCTACAGGACGGACATACTTTAGAATTCCCTCATGGAATGATGGGGCGAGTCGAAGGTTCACAGGGTAATGTTCGATGGATTCATTTTGACAAACCCGTTACTGAGGAATGGATAGATAAAAACGGACATATTCCGCTGCCGCCCTACATTCGACGTCCAGAGACTGACGAAGACGCCCAACGTTACCAAACCGTCTACGCTAAAAATTTGGGTTCGGTCGCTGCACCAACCGCAGGACTTCACTTTACCGAACAGGCTCTGCAACGTCTGAAAGCACGTGGTGTCGAAACTGCCAGCCTCACCTTACACGTGGGATTAGGAACTTTTTTGCCCGTTCGTGTGGAAAACGTCGAAGATCATAAAATGCATACCGAAACTTACTCGATCTTGCCCGAGACAGCGGAACGTTTAACACAGGCCCAACGAGAGGGACGTCCCATCGTTGCTATCGGAACGACGAGCTTGAGGACACTGGAGTCGGCGTGGAGTGAAAACGGCTTTATGCCCGGAGATGGAAAATCAGATCTTTTCATCACGCCTGGTTACACTTTTAAAGCTGTCGATCAATTGTTTACAAATTTTCATACTCCCGAATCCACGCTTCTGATGCTGGTCTCAGCGTTTGCTGGATGGGATTTTATCCGAGAATGTTATGCTGAGGCCATACGGGCAAGGTACATGTTTTTTAGCTATGGAGACGCAACCTGGATTCGGTCACGAACGGACCCCAGGCCTTTGTAAGTCCAATCAGGGTCTGAATATTTTTTTAATGATTCATTATAACAGCTGTATTCTTCATCGCCCGGTTTCCAGGGAAGAATTTCGACTTTTAGATGTCGGGCAAAGGTATGGGCAAGAAGTTTTTCCAGGCGTTCCCGGCTTTCAACCCATCCTAGGGATCTAAGATCGGTGATCAGATCGGGATTGGGGCACGAGTCTTTGTCAAAAAGGCTGGTGAGCAACGTCCAGTCCAAAATATTAGGAATCGAACCGTGCTGAAAAATGGAACCGCCCTGACGCCGTTGTGCGTTTCCGCCGAGTTTTTTGCCTTCAACCAGGATGTCGTATTCTTCCTTCCCTGAAAAACACGCGGCGGTGATCTGCCCTAAAGTCCCAAGACTTATGCTATCTTTAGCGAAAACCGATTTCCACCCTAGGTTTTTCCAGGTTTCCAGCAGAAAGCCGCACAGGCGCTCAAAAGAAGCTTTTACTGTATCAACACCCAAGTGATCTTGATGACAAGCAATGGAATAAGTGATTTCATCGGCGTGCCAAATGGCACCGCCGCCCGTGCTACGGCGAACCAGGGGGAGGTTAGGGCGGTCAGGTTTTAGTCCTAGGTCGGGATTTTGAAATCGCCCTAAAGAAAGTGTTGCAGGGTTCCAGGAATAAAACCTAAGAACGGGGATGCCTGTCTTTTTTGAAGCAGAGGTCTGAAACAAAGCTTCATCCCAAGCCATGTTTTCTGCCCCGGTAAAGGCTTCGGAAAACCAAACTCTCCAAATTTTCACGCGTGCCTACTTTTGTGACGTCCAATCCTGGTAAGCATGCTCATCCAGAAGGGACTCCCAAGCCCCGCGGTCTGCATCCACGATGGCAAATATCCAGGCTTTTCCTTCGGGGTCAGCATTCAAGAGTTCTGGCTCGGCACGTAGAATTTCATTAACAAGCACGACTGTGCCTTCGACAGGTGTTTCAAAGTCTGCTGCCGCTTTAACTGCTTCGATCGTAAAGGCAGGAGAACCTGGAAGGAGATGTTTTCCAACGGGTGGGGGTTCGAGAAAAGTAATTTCTCCTAGCGCTTCAACGGCAGTTCTTGAAAGGCCGACAACGACACGGTCACGATCCCACGATGCCCATTCGCCGTTTTTGGTATAGCGTTTTTCAGTCATGATTTTCCCCTTCTTTGTGTTTTCCTTCAACGAAGGCTAGGTAGTCTGAAGCTTTGTAGGAACTTCGTACCAGAGGTCCTGAAGCGACAAAGGCAAATCCGAGTTTGTAGGCCGTTCGTTGGAGTTCGCTAAACTCTCGGGGAGAATAATAGCGGCTAATCGGCCAGTGTGCTTTTGTCGGTTGGAGGTACTGACCAAAAGTAAGCACGTCAACACCAACACTTCTGAGGTCTTTCATCGTTTCTTCAAGCTCCTCTATGGTTTCCCCGAGGCCAACCATGAGGCTTGTCTTGGTCCTCATCCCACTTTTCTTGTAAAAATCGAGACAATGCAATGTCAGTTCGTAACCTGCGCGGATGTCTCTGACGGGATGAGTCAGACGCTTGACAGTTTCCATGTTTTGAGCGACGACTAAAGGTGCATGATCGACAATAATTTTCATTCTGTCGGTGTCACCTCCAAAATCTGGAACGAGAGCTTCAATTTTCGTACTGGGAAAATCTCTTTTGATGCGGTTGATGATCGCTGCAAAATGTCCTGCACCATGGTCAGGCAAATCGTCTCGGTCCACACTCGTTAAAACAAGGTAGTCCAATTTCATCAACGCCACCATTTCGGCAGCGTGATCGATTTCAGTGGGGTCAATGAACCCCTTGGGGTGACCCGTCTTAACGTGGCAAAATCGGCATCCGCGTGTGCATGTATCTCCAAGAATCATCAGGGTTGCAGTTTTTTTGCTCCAGCATTCATTAAGATTGGGACAGGCAGCCTCTTCACAGACGGTGTGGAGGCCTTTTGACCGCAGACTGAGGCGAATTTCGCGGTATTCGTCTTCCCTGCGATGTGTAATCTTAAGCCATTCAGGCTTACGAATGGGGGAATTAGAGGATTGACTACTACTCATACCTTCCTTCTTGATGGTCAATAAAAAGATTCTCCGTGGAGCTTGTCCGCCGGAACTCCTTTTGAAACGAGTCGACGGTTCCCTTCACGAATCATTTCCCCTTGCCCGCATAGATAATACTCCAGATCGATACCAACGGGAAGTTCCCCAAAAAATTGTGATAACCTACCTTGGCGTTCGTACGGGTTTTGAGGAGTTTCACGAGAAAAGAAAACTTTAAGGGAAGTTTTGGATTTTAGAAAATCAAGAAAACAGGCTTCTTTTCGTGTACGGACCCCGTACCAGCATTCCAAGGGTCCTTGGTTCGTGTGACTTCTTAAAACTGACAAGAACGGGGCAAGACCTGTTCCTGTTGCCAACCAGACTTCATTCTCACCCCGTGGATGAAAATTGCCAAAAGGAGTACCAACGCCGAGCTGATCTCCTGGTCGAAGACTGGCCAGCCAATCGCTGAAGCCTCCAGAAATTCTTCGAAAGAAAAAACTCAAATGATCTTGATCGGGGTGGGAAGAAAAGATGTAGGGCCGCGAGTTAATTCCGTCTTTATGAATCAAGAGGGTGCAGTCGGCTGGCTGATAGACGAGACCTTCACGTTCAACCTCAACTTCAAACAAATCTGGGCCCAGATCATTGAGCTGCGAAACGCGGTGCATGCATGGCTCCTTTTGTTGCTCGTATTTGAGTTTTGTCTCCTTCAGGGAGGAGTAAAAGTAAAACAAGGCCTCGGAAATCTTAAAGAAAAGTTAGCGCCTTTTGAAGTTGAAACGTCCAGGCGCTCAGTGTGGCGATCATGGCCCAAGACTCTGACCAGGGGCCATCTCCTCGAGAAAGCCACAGGAAGCTTTAAAATTATGCTAACGCAGAAGGACAGTCAAGTTGATTCACAGGGGCCTGCCGAGTGCCTGTTTTCTGAGGGAAAACCTCTATAAATTAGGAGCTGGGGGGCATTGATTTGCCGATGTAGAACTGGGCTAGAAGCTCAGGAGAACTGGGCTTCAGCCCGAATGAGAAGGACTTGAGCGGGTTGGCTCAATGGGGGAGAAGCAAACCGCAGGCGCTCAAAACATGAAACTTAATTGAAAAATCTCAAAAAAAGAATCAAACGAAATGGACGATCCCAGACTCGAACTGGGGACTTCTACCGTGTGAAGGTAGCACTCTAACCACTGAGTTAATCGTCCGATGCGATAATATATCTTTGGAATCGAAATCAAGTCAAGCCGGAAAATCGAGGAGAGCCCTGGCGGGTATTGCCAAGGCAAAAATTTAAGGTGTTATGGCTAAACTTTGAAAGTTGAAAATAGACTCAGGGACAGGACCTTCTCCCTTTTAGGATCTTGAGGATTTACGTGTCTGAGAAATCTCAATAAGGGGACGTTCCGGACGTTTTTCAAACTTACGGACGAGAAGGGTGTCGATGCGGTTGCCGTCCATGTCGAGGACTTCAAAGTAGAAGGTTTTCCAAACAAAGTAGTTTCCGGGTGCAGGGATTCTTCCCAGGCGTTTAAGAATAAATCCCGCCACAGTATGGTATTCTCCCCGTTCATTTTCCCACTCGCGTTCGCAGTCGAAAGTTCGCGCAAAATCAGACATGGGGAGGGCCCCGTCTACCAAAAAACTTCCGTCGGCACGTCGAAGAACTTGAGGTGTTTGATCGTGGTGCGTCACGATCGCGCCAAAAAGGCGGTCAATGATGTTTTGGATCGTCATGATCCCCAGCACCCCGCCGTACTCGTCGATAATAAAAACGATGTTGACTTTTTTTTCTTTAAAAACGGATAAAACCCTCAGGGCACTCACGGTTTCGGGCATAAAAAATGGAGGCTCGAGGTAATCTTTTAAGGTCGTGAAACTGTGTGTCGCCAAAGCTGCAAGAATTTTTCGGCCATCCACGGTTCCTACCACGTTGTCCATCCCCCCGTCACAAACGGGGATCGTCGACAATCCCGGGTTTTGGACGATCACTTCCGATACTTCGGGCGGAACTGCGTCTTTTTCCAGATAAACCACGTCGACACGGGGCGTCAGATAACCGTGCGCTCCCTTGTCGTCCAGGTAAAGGACATTTTCGACGACGAGTTGCTCAACCTCCTGAAAAACACCCGCCTTGCGTCCTTCTTTTAGGAGGACGACGAGTTCTTCTTCGGTTACAGGGGGTTCTTCTGAATCTTTAACTCTTAAGAAACGCAGGATAATTTCGGTGAGACCAGTTAAAAAACGTTCCAGGGGGAAAAAAAGCATCGATACAACGCGAACGGGCCTGACCAGTCTCGCTGCCATCGTTTCTGGATCGCTCAGAGCGATCCTTTTGGGTACGAGCTCCCCGATGATCAGAGAAACCACAGTGATTCCGACGACGACCACGATCAAGCTGACGATGTTTGCGTAGGGGGCTAAAAAATCTACCTCACGGAGCTCCTGGGCCATCGAGCTCGAAAGGGTCTGTTCTCCCAAAGCCCCGGAAAGAATCCCGATAAGGGTAATACCTACCTGCATGCTCGACAAAAAGGGGCCTGGCTTTTCGGTGAGATCAAGGACCCGACGGTGGTTCGTACTTCCTTCGTCGGATTTTTGCCGAAGTTTGGCCTTTCGCGAGGCGAAAATAGAAATTTCTGCCATCGCAAAAAAGCCGTTGATAAGGACCAAGGCCAGGATAACCAGGATCTGGATCGTTAAAATGAGCATGGGGAAAGGGCCTCAGTCTTCTGGAGGTCAGGCTCCATTTTCAAGCACGGCAACGTCGAGGTCGGCCTCGTAGTCGACGCCTGGAACCGCAAATCCGTTCAATTGAAGGAAATCCTTTTCAAATCCTGCCACATCGGCGAGTTGCTTGAGGTTGGAGGCGTCGACCTGGTCCCAAAGAGAGGCAATCTCTGCCTGGACGTCGGAGCGCATTTCCCAGTCATCGATACGAATCAGACCCTGTTCGTCGGTTGAAACCGGTTTTCCTGAATAAAGACGGGTTCTGAAAAGTCTATCGATTTGTTCGATGCAGCCTTCGTGGATTCCCTTGGATTTCATCACTTTATATAGGAGGGAAATGTACAGGGAAACCGCAGGGATGACCGCGCTGGCGCGCGTCACGAGGGCCTTGTTGACACTGACGTAGGCCTTGCCTCCCAAAGGCATTAACACCGAATTGTCCAGAGTCCTGACCGTGGCTTCCAGATGTTCTTTTGCCTTGCCGATCGTGCCGGAACGGTAGAATGGGTAGGTGACCTTGGGGCCGATGTAGGAATAGGCGACAGTCTGAAATCCTTCAGACAAAAGACCTTGCTGTGCCAAGGTTTCGACCCAAAGTTGCCAGTCTTCACCACCCATGACTTTAACTGTTGCCTGGACTTCTTCGGGAGTTGCAGGAGCAACGGTGGCGATTTTGACTTCACCCTTGAAAGGGTCGATGGACTTGGCCACGTACTCTGAGCCGATGGGCTTGAGCACAGACCTGTACTGCACACCGTCCACGGGGTCGGTCCTGACTGGACTGGCTAAACTATAAATCAAAAGATCGATTTTTCCTAGGTGCTGTTTGACCGCGTGGGCAACCTCGGTCTTGGTTTCCGTCGAAAAAGCGTCGGCGTTGAAACTCAGACTGAAAAGGCCTTCTTGAGCAGCTAGGCGATCAAAGGCGATAGTGTTGTAAAATCCCGCTGTGCCTGGTCCCTTTTCGCTACCGGCTTTTTCAAAAGCCACACCGATGGTCTTGGCACCAGCGCCGAAAGCAGCGCTGATCCGACTGGCCAAGCCGTAGCCCGTTGAAGAACCGATGATCAAAACGTGGCGGGGGCCATGGTCGATTCGTCCGTTTTTACGAACATATTCGACTTGACGAAGCACGTCGGCGGCACAACCGACGGGGTGGGAAGAAAGACAGATATTGTTAATGATTTTAGGTTTGACGAGCATGAGTTTGTCCTTATTGGGAAGTTCTAATCCACGGCACAAGGCCGCAAACATTATGGGAGGAAAATCCAGCGCCCGTCAATCACGGGCCGTCAAGGCTTCAAGCCGGGTCAAGTAGTCAAGAGCATAATCACGTTCTGTTCCGCACATTTCGGGATGAGGTCGCAAGGAAGTGCAAACATCAGGACGGCGAGGGTCACCCCAAAGCCCGCAACGCAGATCGGAAGTCAGGTGAACGCACGGGATTCCAGCAGGCTTATTGAGCGACGAAATGCTACAAGCGATGCAGCAGGCTCCGCAACCGGGCCTGCAGTTCATTTTTTGAGCGACATCACGACGCGTTCAAGGACCTTTTCTCGGTCTAAGGGTTTGACGATGTAGTTTTTGGCCCCTTTGATCAGAGCGTCTTTAACAAGGTCCTGTTTTCCTAGCGCACTCACCATGATCACGCGGGCTTTAGGGTCGAACTCGATGATCTTTTCCAAAGCTGTGACGCCGTCCATCTTAGGCATGGTGATGTCCATCGTAACGAGATCTACATTAGGGAAGAGCTCCTTGTACTTTTCGACACCGTCTTCGCCGTCAACGGCTACCCCTGCGATTTCAAACCCTTCCGAAGTAAGTATTTGGCCGAGTTGTTTTGTAACAAACATCGAATCGTCGACGACCAGGACCCTGTAGGCGGAGCCGTCTTCTTTTAACCCTTCAGGGGGTTTGGCGTTGATGGTTGGAAAATCAACCTTGTTCTTCATGCAAGACTCCTGAAAAGAAGGACTCTAAAGTCATAGTTTACTAGGACTTTGGCCAGCAATCAAGGCCCGCAGAGTTTTCATTCTTCGAACTCCTGTGTTAAACTCATTCATGCGTCTAACCGTCCCCGCCAACTACGACCCCCAAATTTTGCCTGAACTTAAGCAATGGGGCGCCTTTGAAATTTATGGTAAGCTCCCTTCAGATTCTGTAGGAGGTGGGCGTCCGTCCTTTATGTCGACGCGTCTTTCGCATCGGGCCCTTGCCGATTATATTCGAGCGGTTCATGCCGCAGGTCTGGAGTTCAACTACCTGCTCAATGCAGCCTGTTTCGGAAATGAAGAATGGAGCGCTCGGTTTCATAAAAGACTTGATGCCCTTTTGGGTTGGCTGGACGGCCTGAGCGTAGAAACTTTGACGATAACTGCACCCTACCTCGTCCAGATCGTTAAGCGGCGCTGGCCACGCTTCAAGGTCAAAGTCGGGATCTACGCCCAGGTTGATACGGTCAAGAGGGCCAAATTTTGGGAGGACCTCGGGGCTGACACGATCAACCTGGAATCGTTTTCGATTAACCGTGACTTCGTCAAACTCAAGTCGATCCGTGCCGCAGTCAAGTGCGACCTCGTTCTGATCGCCAATCACTTCTGTCAGCCCAATTGTCCCTACCAGATCCAGCATCAGAACGGTCATGCCCACGCAAGCGTGAATAACCCCAAATTTTACATCGATTATCCGATTATTCAGTGCCAAAAAAACCGTCTGACGCACAAGGAGCTTTTCATTTCCGCAGGATGGATCCGTCCCGAAGATACAGCGCGCTATGAGTCGATCGGCTACACCACCTTTAAACTTTTGGAGCGTAACATCCCCTCCTACGCCTTGATCGAAAGGGCCAAGGCGTACCATGAACGCCATTGGGATGGGAACCTGGCGGATCTTCTTCTTTCATGGGGTTTTAAAAAATCGGCTCCGAGGTTTGAAAGATGGTGGTGGTTGAAGTCTTTTCGTTTTTGGAAAATGCCCCTGGGATTGGCCTTCGACGCCCTGGCCTTTCTTAAAGGACAGGGGATTTTTTACACCCAGGAGAAAAACCCTGTGCACATCGATTCCAGGGCGATCCCCGAAGGTTTTTTGGATCACTTTGAACGTCAAAGCTGTCTAGATAAAGACTGTGCGCAATGCGGTTACTGCCGGCGGGTTGCCGACAAGGCGGTGACGGTTGACCCAGAGTTTCTGGAACAAATTCTTCCCGTTTACGGGAAGCTCGAAGCTCAGTTGGTGGGCGGCGGCGCCTGGGGACTACGCGACAGAGGGTAAGGAACGTTTTATTTCCAGGGGAGAAAATGCCTGCCCCAGGACCAGGCGAATTGCCCCGTCGCCAGGATCAAACCGAACGCCAAGCCCGCGACGATCGAGGCCAAAAGATCTGTACGGACTGAAACCTCTTCTTTTTGCTTGCTGGCCTTGGTGATCATTTCAATGAGGATGATCGTGATGACCAGAGTGGACACCAAGGCGAGGATGAGGTAGAAACGCCCCATTTTTTGAAGACTGGTGAACGCCCAGTCTGAAACAAGAAAGACCGCAGAAGAAAGGATGTTTCGTAAAAAAGAGGTGACAAACTGGCGGTTGTTAACCCCCCGATGTGCGATCGCGATGATCAAAAAAACAAGAAAAAGGGCCAAGGCCGCTACAGAAACTCCGGCAAGAACCTGGGCGGAGAGCGTTGCACCCGCTAGATCGACGTCCTGATCCACGTAGGCGATCACAGGGTCAAAAACATGCCAAAGGGTCTGAACTGTAAAAAGGATGCTGGCAAGAGCCACGAGGATGAACGCAAAACGGATTAAACGTCTTAAAAAATCTGTCAAACGGGCCATGCGAGCATTCTAACGTGACCTTTTTCCATCTGCAAGGTCTTTGCAAAAAACTTCCTCGCTTTGTCATGATTTTGCCCGCCTTGGCCTTGTGCGTCATTTTGGATATAATATGATCGTTTTGGAGGGGTGTATGGAACAAGAACTTTGGGTCGGTCTGGACGTCGGCTCGACCACTGTCAAGATCGCCGTCGTTGAACCCGCGACGAACGAACTCCTCCACGCTGATTATCAAAGGCACAATGCCGATCAGGGCGGAGTCGTCGAAGCCCTTTTGCGCCAGGCCCACCAAATTTGGCCTGACCGGCCCTTTCGCCTGACGTTTTGCGGAAGTGCCGGAGAACCCTTTTCTCGCCTGACGGGGGCTTTCTTTGTGCAAGAGGTGGTTGCCAACACCATCGCCGTCAAACTCCTCCATCCCCAGACCAAGGTCGCCATCGAATTGGGCGGCCAGGACGCTAAGGTCGTCTTCTTTCGGGTGGACGAAAGAACAAAAAAACTTGTCGCGTCGGACATGCGAATGAATGGGAGCTGTGCGGGCGGAACCGGAGCTTTTGTCGATCAAATTGCCGAACTTCTCCAGGTCAAAGCAGAAGATTTTAACGCTTTGGCAGCTCAGGGAAAAACGGTTTACGATATTTCAGGCCGTTGCGGTGTTTTTGCCAAAACCGACATCCAGCCCCTTCTTAACCAGGGCGTTTCCAAGGCTGATATCGCTCTTTCGAGTTTTCATGCCATTGCCAAACAGACGATCGGTGGACTTGCTCAGGGAATGGACATCAATCCTCCCATCCTGTTTGAGGGTGGACCCCTCACTTTTAACCCTGTCTTGATCAAGGTTTTTCAAAGTCGTCTTAACCTGCTTGACCATCAAATCGTCGTGCCTGATCGACCTGAAATCATCGTTGCCTTGGGAGCCGCGCTTGCCGGTTCGACCCTGTACGGAGACAAACCGATTGCGTACAGAGGGCTGGCCAGCCTGGAAGGTTTTAAGGAAGGCCGCTTGAGGCTGGACGCTGAAGTTCGTCGAAATGCTCCGAAGTTTTTTAATGACGTCGGGGAAAAATCCTCGTTTTTAGAACGTTACAAAAAAGATACTTGGGTACCGACCCCCCCCCAGCCTGGAAAAAAAGTTCGGGCGTTTCTGGGCGTCGACGGTGGATCGACCACCACTAAGTTTATTTTGATGGCCGAAGACGGCACTATCCTGGATAAATTTTACAAGAACAACTTCGGGGATCCTCTGCAGGTTCTACAAACGGCTCTCCTGGAGATGCGGGATAAATACCTCGAAGCAGGCTCCGACATCGAAGTTCTGGCCTGCGGCACGACGGGCTACGCCGAAAATCTATTTGCTACAGCCCTGAAAGCTGACTTTCATACTGTTGAGACCGTGGCCCACGCCGAGGCAGCCCGCTGGGTTAGACCCGACGCGACTTTTATACTGGATATCGGCGGTCAGGACATGAAGGCGATTTTTCTCAATCAGGGTGTGGTAACAGGAATTGTTCTGAACGAAGCCTGCTCGGCAGGTTGCGGCAGTTTTGTCGAAACCTACGCAAAGAGTCTCAAGGTTCCCGTCGAAAAAATTTCAGACTTGGCTTTCAGCTCAGAAAACCCTTCCTTTTTAGGAAGCCGATGCACCGTCTTTATGAACTCTTCAATCATCACGGAACAAAAATCCGGAAAAACAACAGAGGATATTCTTGCGGGTCTCACGCGATCCGTCATCGAAAATGTTTTTACCAAAGTCATCCGTGTTTCAAATCTGGACCTTTTGGGCACAGTCGTCGTCGTTCAGGGCGGAACTTTTAAAAATGACGCCGTGCTGCGCGCCTTTGAGCAGTACCTGGGCCGTCAGGTTTACAGGCCGGAACTTCCAGGAGAAATGGGCGCTATGGGAATCGCCCGCCTGACGCATCAGCACGCGCAGGCCCAGAAGTCCGAAACAGGGGAGTTCTCCACTTCCTTCATCGGATGGGAAGCCCTCCAAAATTTTCGTTACGAAACCAAGCCGGGGAGCATCTGCCCTTTTTGTGCCAACGCCTGCAACAGGACAATCGTCACTTTTCCCGACGGCTCCACCTATGTCACGGGAAACCGCTGTGAAAAAGGGGAGGTCGTCGGCGACCCCAAGGACCCTGCCATTCGTGAAAAAATTCGTTCGGCAACCAAACGCATCGACGATGTGCCTGACCTGATGAAACTCCACAGAGAAGTGCTTTTGAAAGACTACCCTGTGAAGGTGGTCGGTAAGCCTACGAGCTTGACGATAGGTATCCCTCGATCGCTCGAATTCTGGTCGTCGATGCCCTTTTGGAAAGGAACGTTTCAAAGTTTAGGTATCAAGGTCAAGGTAAGCCGAAAAAGCTCGTATGAGATTTTTGAAAAGGGCTTGCCAAACGTCCCCTCTGATACGGCTTGTTTTCCCGCCAAACTAGCCCACGGTCACGTTCGGGACCTGATTGATCAGGGTGTGGATCGGATTTTCATGCCGATGATGATCAAAATCCCCGTTGAGAATGAAAAAACGAAGGCCGGTGTCATGTGCCCGCTGGTACAAGGATACCCGGCTGTCATCGACGCCAGCGATGAACCTACAGCCCGATTCGGCGTTCCCTTTGATCACCCTGCCTTTCACTGGTACGACGATACACACAAGGAACGGCAAGTGGTGCGTTACCTGAACGATGTTCTGGGAATTCCTACGTCGGCGGCAAAGCTTGCGTTTCAGGAAGGAGTGCGCTGTCAAACTTCGGCTTACGCGGAGATCCAGGAAGCCGGTCGCCGCGTTCTTACGGAGCTGGAGGGGACTAACCGTTGGGCGATCGTCCTTTCGGGACGCCCCTATCATTCCGACGAACTGATTAACCACAGCCTCTCCAGCCACTTTACCCGGATGGGTATCCCTATCCTGACCATTGACAGTTTACCAGAAATCCATGACGAGGACGTTGCACTCAGCCGAATGGATGCGGCCAACGCTTTTCATACTCGGATGATCGGTGCTGCCTTTCACGTGGCAAAAAATCCGAACCTTGAACTGGTTCAGATTGTAAGTTTCGGCTGCGGTCACGATGCCATCATCAGCGACGAAATGGTGCGTATTTTGAGAGAAAAGTCGAGCAAGGAACTTTTGGTTCTGAAGTTAGACGAGGGGGAAAACCGTGGCCCCTTGGCCATTCGGGTTAAATCCTTTGTCGAAACGATTCGCAACAAGCGTGAAAGAGGCTTGCCCGTTCTCAATGCCTACAAGTTGCTTTCGGACCCCTATCCTGTGAAGTTTCAGCCTAAGGATAAGTCCCGGCTGTCAATTCTTGTGCCCAATATGTCTGTGGCATTTTCCAAGGTCATCGGCGCCGTGATGGAAACCGAAGGGTACAAGACTCACCATTTGCGGTTAGCCGACCAGGAAGCCATCGCCCTAGGTAAAAAGTTCGTTCACAACGATATCTGCTACCCGGCGCAGATCAATATCGGGGAGATTTTGCGCGTGCTCAAAAGCGGCGAGGTCGATCCCAACGCAGCGGCTGCGGGTTTGCCCAAAAATTGCGCCGATTGCCGTGCCGGACAATATTTTTTGCTAGCACGCAAAGCCCTCGACGAAGCGGGGTTCCCCCAGGTGCCTTTAATTACCACAGGTGCCGACACCAAGCAGATGCATCCCGGCTTTAAACTCTCTCCGCTTTTCCAGATTCGCATGATTTGGGCTCTGGCGATGATCGACGCCCTTGAATTTATGCTGAGAGCCGTCCGCCCTTACGAAAAAATCGTCGGGGAAACCGACAAGGTTTTTGAGCTCTGTCTGGAAGAAGTGACGGCAGCCATTCACAAGGGGGTCAAAAACGCCAAGCTCGTCATGAAAAAAGCCGTAGAACGCTTTAACTCGGTCGAGTCTGACAGGAGCGTTCGACGTCCTCGTGTTGGAGTTTTGGGCGAGGTTCTGATGAACTTTCACCCGGTTGCGAACGGCCAGATCGAACGCTACCTTGAAGCTCACGGAATGGAAGTGATTCAACCCACTCTGACAGATTTTTTCCGAAAAGATTTTGTTGAAATCTTGTTCAAAGCCAAACGCGACCTGCTCCAGCATAAGTTCCTTTTTTCAACCCTGGCAAACGTGGCCGAAAGCGCCTTTGTGGCCGTTGGGGAAACATTCCAGAATATTCTGAAGGATTTCAAATATTACAGAACTCACTTTGATATCAACGACCTTGCCCGAAATATACAAGGAATGATCGATGAAACCTACGAATCAGGGGAAGGCTGGCTGATGATGGGAGAAATTCTCCAGCTCGCCAAAGAAGGCGTCAACTCGTTTGTAGTTCTGAATCCCTTCGGTTGTATGCCCAACCATATTACAGGAAGGGGAATGATCAAACCGCTCAAAAAACGGCTTCCCCACGTCCAGATCCTGGCGCTGGACTACGACCCGGATACGAGCTTTGCCAACATCGAAAACCGTCTTCAGATGTTGGTCATTACGGCCCGTGAGTTGGAAAAACTCGCAAGGGAAGCCGAAGCTCCGCAGGAAACAGCAGAAAGCCTCTAGGCCCGTTTCCCTTGCGATGAGCTTAGGCTTTCCAGATCTTTTTGAGGCGTTCCAGGGCTTCGACGACCTTGTCGCGGTGGTTGAAAGCACTGATACGGACGTAGCCCTGGCCGCAGGTCCCAAAGCCCACTCCTGGGGTGACGACAACTTGAGCCTTTTCCAGAATCTCATCGAAGGCTTGCCAGCTGTCTTCTCCTGCCTTGACCCAAACGTAGGGGCCGTTTTCACCTCCGGTGGCTGAAAGCCCCGCGCTTTGGACGGCCTGACGGATGAGCCGTGCATTTTCCATGTAGTAATCGGTCAGGCCCTGAACTTCGGTTTGTCCCTGGGGCGTGTAC
>JABEVL010000069.1 GCA_013043995.1 Spirochaetales bacterium
CACCCGCGGCGACCAGCGCTGGGAAAAATCCTGAGGAAAGGGCTCGAGATGTTCCCGGTGCGCTAACCAGCGGATCAGGTAAGTTTCCTGGGGGAGCACCCTCTGCAAGGCCTGCGAAAAACTCATGTTCAAACTACAAATCGCCCAGAAGCTCTGGGTTGCGCGTTTCCATCAGCTCGATCAAGCCTGTTTTGGCGTCACCCAGGCGGGCAGACTGCCATTTAAGCTCCGACTGGCAGGCTTGGGCGTGACGTGAGTCGGCAAAAAGGTGCCCTGCGGCATCGGTGAGCTTCTGCGCCAAAAAGCTTTCCAGGGCCACAGAGCCTTCCTCAAGCTCCTGAAGCACGGCCTCGGCTTTAACGCTCCATTCCTTGAGCTCGCTCCCCTTGGGGATCACCCGAGTCCAGACCGTCAGCTCTTCCGGGACACTCTCAAGGGCGTAGAGAACTCCGTCGATCACGATTTCAGCGGGACCCTCGCCCCGGCGCAGGCTCAGCTTGCGGCTCGAAACGTAGGCGCCCATCGGTCTGAAAAAGAACACTTCTCCTTCGACTTCCCGCTCGGAGCTCCATAAGGCGTAGTCCTGGGCCCATACCCGTGCGGAGAGCGGGTCCGGGTAACCGACAACGGCGTAATACTCTCCATCGTACAGCACGGGCTTGGGTTGGGTGACGATTTTTGACCGACGGGTGAGGCCCTGCAGTTCATCACGCAGCGCCTGGATCTTTTGAAGCAGGATATCCACCTCAAAAGGTGCCGGCCAACCAAAATCTTCCAGAGCTTTCAGCACAAGGCCTTCAACCGCCTCACGTTCTGCGGGTTTTTGCCACAGAACGTGTTCCAAAACCGCAAGATCAAGCGGATCGATCTTTTTTCGGTCGTGAAGAAGCGCCGCTGCCTTGAGGAGCCTGACAGATTTTTTCCAACGGCGATCAGAAACGTAGATCGTCTTGGCCGCTTCGTCGCGGAGCGCGTCCAGGGTTTCAAGGATCATCGGCGGAATCTCGACCGTTGCAACGGCTTTCTGGATATCAAACCATTCCTGCTCGCCGAGTTGATCGTCAGCTTGGGGTTGAGGATGATAAAGATCGTTGGTGTCGGCGAGCATCTTCTGAAAGGCGGGGCCGCTGGAAAGAGGGTGAAGCTCCACACGGATCAGAAACCTGTCCCAAAACGCCTCGGCGTTTTCTTCGCCGTCGGGGGTGCGGTTTGAGGCTCCGATCAAAAGTTTTAAAGGGACTTCCTCTTCCTGGCCGCCATTTCTAAAAACTTTTTCGTTCAAAATCGCGAGGAGCGTATTCTGGATCGGAGGTCCGGCGCGCCAAAGCTCGTCCAGAAAAACAACGTCGGATTGGGGCAGGTAGCCTTGAGTCTTGCGTTCAAAGACATCCCTGTCCCTCAGGCCCGAGATTGAAAGGGGACCAAAGATCTCTTCGGGAGTGGAGAACTTTCCCATGAGGTACTCAAAAGACCTCGCCTGCCGGAAAACGAACTTGAGGCGGCGGGCCAACAAACTTTTGGCGACACCGGGCGGACCCAAGAGAAACAGGCTTTCACCAGCGGCAACGGCCAAGATACCCAGGGCGACCGCCTGTTCCCTTTCGGGCAAATCCGCGCTGAGAACTGAAATCAGTCGTAGAAAGCGTTCATGCATGAGGGCATTGTGACGGCTTGCCGGGGTTTTCACAAGGCCAACTTGAGATTAGACTGTTTCTCAAGGAATATTTTATGGAACTTCCCCCCATCGTTGATTTTGATCCTTCTGAAGACATCGTTTTTCCCCGCTCCGTCACACCGCGACTGGCCTCGGGGCCTTTCATGGCAGAAATTCGGCGCCACCCCGTCAACTCCGGCAAGGTGGTCATGTGGCACCTAGGAAACAACGGCTGGATACTCAAAGACGACCAAGGGACCTTAACGGCGATCGATCCTTACCTCACCGACTTTTGTGCCAGTCAGCGGACCGGCGAACGCAGACCCAAAAGCCGCATTTTGCCCGTTTTTATCGAGCCAGAAGACTTTGACGTCGACGTCGTCGTGATCACGCACAGCCATTGCGACCATTGCGATCCCTGGACCCTTGAAAGGCTCAGATGCCGCTCTTCAGCGAGTTTCCTGGCCCCCTGGCAAGCGATGAAAGTGATCGCCGAATGCGGCGTCCCTCGGGAAAATCAGCACCTCATGCATCCCCTTCAAACGGCGATCGTTCGGGGAATTGAGGTGACCGGCGCTTTTGCCGAGCCCACAGATTTCTCGGACTTGAACCACATGGGCTTTGTTTTCCGTTTTCACGGTGACCGCGTTTACTATAATTCAGGCGACACGGCCAAAACAGAGCTTTCGGCGCACGTGAGGTCCATGAAACCCGAATGGATGAGCATTTGCATCAACGGGGGCTACCATAACCTGTCGCATTGGGAGGCCGCCGAGATCTGCGCCCTGATCCAGCCTAAAATCGTTCTCCCCGCCCATTACGATACGATGCCGCACAACCTTCAGCCCCCCCACATGTTCAGGAAATCTCTTTTTGAAAAGGCCCGGGACGTCGCATACCTTCGGCTAGAGTACTTTCAGGCCTACGAATTCTGAACCCGTGCGGGGCAGGACGCTACCATCTTGAATCAAAGCTGATTTTTCCTTAGAACGATTCCATGCACCCCATCAAGGAAAAATACGAGGCCGACAAACTTGCCAAACGCCTCAGGCACTACGCTGGAAACGCGATCAGCGACTTCAAGATGATTGAGGACGGCGACCGAATCATGGTCTGCGTCTCGGGCGGGAAAGACAGTCTGGGACTCCTGGACATTCTTTTGAGCCTACGCCGCAACGCACCGGTTCAGTTTGAAATCGTCGCCGTGAATTTGGACCAACAGCAACCCGGTTTTCCCAAACACGTTCTCCCTACCTACTTTGAAAAAATCGGCGTCCCCTACCGCATCGTCGAACGCGACACCTACAGCATCGTCAAACGCCTGATCCCCGAAGGAAAAACAACCTGCAGCCTCTGTTCAAGACTGCGCCGCGGGGTGCTCTATAAAATTGCCGACGAAATCGGCGCTACCAAGATCGCCCTGGGCCACCACCGCGACGATGTTCTTGAAACGCTATTTTTGAACATGTTTTACGCGGGAAAACTCAAGGCCATGCCTCCCAAGCTGATCAGCGACGATGGCCGCCACATCGTGATCCGGCCCTTGGTTTACTGCCGGGAACAGGACCTTGCTAAGTTCGCGCAAATCAAGGAATTTCCGATTATTCCCTGCGACCTTTGCGGCAGTCAGCCCAACCTCCAGCGGAAAGTGATCAAAAACATGCTCCAGGATTGGAACAAGAAATTTCCAGGTTCCCTCGAATCGATGCTCCGGGCCCTGCAAAACGTCGTTCCCTCTCATCTGGCCGACCCCAAGCTCTACGATTTCCAAAGCCTTAAAACCCAGGAAACCCCGTTCGAAGACGGCGACACCGCCTTCGACGAGGTGTGCAGCACAGCCTCGCTCTTTGACCTCAAGGTACCTGGTTCGGAGCTTCCTGAGTCCGCGGTTTTGCCAACTTTTGAGAGAAGAAATTGATCAGCGGCTTATCCCCAGACAGAGAAAGCAGTGTGGCCGTTTCCCAGTTTCCTGAAGGAGTTGGACTCAACTCGCCGATCAGGTCAGGGTAGGCTTCGACCGCGGGGAGGTCCGCGAACTCAGGTATTCCCGCCTCTTTGACCACCTGCAGAATTTTATTGAGAGAAATCCCTCCCACAAGGAGGGAACGATCAGGAATCAACGAGCCCCAACCGGCGATGATCGGCGACGACGTCCAGTTATGCGGTACAGCATCCTTCTGAACCAAAGATGCGAGGTCAGCCAGCCCTTCTTTCCCCGTTGTGAAATACATCCTCGAAGGGGTGTAGTGAAGGTAGATGGGAAGATTGTCCAGTATCCCTGAAATGAGCTGGTTTATTTTTTTTGTCACAGGGTTCGATGAAGGATTAGCCAGACGTGCCCAAATTTGCGCTCGGTCGTACACAAGTCCCGACTCCTTCAAATCCTCGGCCATTCGCACCCCAAAGCTCACGTCGTTTTCTGGACTTCGTCCCAGAGCGTCCATGAGCTCCGGCAAGATCGACGAAGCGTAAATATTTCTGAGCGCTTTTTTGTAGGCCTCGCCGTTCGCTACCTCCTGGACCCCCGTGACCCGAATGTTGAAAGCGTTGGCGATCGCTTTCAGGTTGGGAGGATTAACGGAAATCGCCTGGCGGAAAACCTCGGGATTCACTTCAAGGTCCAAGTTCAAAGCGCCGCGAGGTCCCGTCGCTTTCAGCAAGGTTTTTTCCGCACCCAAGTATTCGTTCAAGACGGCGTCGGAAACCCCCATCGACTTGAAAAGGGCTTCATCCCAGCTACCGTTCAAAGTTCCCAGCATTTCAGGAGGAATGTTCCAGCTCATCGACGCTAAAGCCTGTGCATCCTGGTATTTCCAAAACTTCTGGCTGCCTTTGACCTGAAAATTTTGTGCAAACTTCAGGTACTTGCTTCCAGGCGTCAGATGAGTTCGGTCCCAAAGGGCCAGTCCCTGATCGTTGAGGCCCAACGAAAAAGTCAGCCCTTCGACGGCCCCGACGTAATTGAAAAATTTTTCGGCAAGGACACCCATAC
>JABEVL010000008.1 GCA_013043995.1 Spirochaetales bacterium
CCTTGTTGGCGTCCCGGTTGTAGTGAAGGGCAAGGTTGGGAATCACCGCCAAACTTTCAGTTTTAAGCGCAACGGCACGGGGACCTTCAGGAGCCTGAAACCAGACCGTCCCAGCGATCCCCAGGCTCCGATCCGTCCAGGTCGAAAAAAGAGGGGCCCCGTAGACCTCAACTCCCCATCGAACCAGAGCCTCGTTCAGATTTTTCCAGGTCTCAAGTTTAATTTTGAAACCCGGAGAATCGGTGTGAGCCGCAGCGATCCTCCACCCGTCGGCCCTGCCTGCCCGTCCCAGGGTAAAAGCCGCAACGGCCCCCACTCCCAGCCTGACCAGGTAGCCCAAACCCGGCTTCAAATCCCAGGCGTCCTTTTCATCCAGGAGAGTCCAGCCCTTTTCTTGAAAACCTGCGACGATCTTTTCGGCGGCCTGAAAGGCCAAGGGTGATTCATCCAAAAAGGAAAAGAAATCCTTCATGGCTGGTTACCAGGATACAGCCGGGAAAGAAACGGTACGACACCTGAAGCCCAGTCGCTTTGAGGAGATTCAGGGACCCAGTAATGCACGTAGGTGTTCGGGTGGGTTTGGGCCACCTGGGCAACCGCCGAAGCCGAAGCTCCCCACCCTATCAGCAACGTGTTGTCCTTGTCGGAAAGGGTGCGGTAATGCAGGTCGACCCAAGGCTTGACGGTCGTCTGAAGCAGATGATTCAGGTCAGCCTCACCCGAGGCGTTTGCCGGCAGAACCCCCAGGTTGACAACGATGAGCCCGCCGATTTTTTGGCCTTCAAACGCCTGAACCAGAGGTTGGTCCCAGGGTCCGTCGGGCATGCCGACCACGTAAGCGACGGCGTAACTTCTGGAAAAATTGCGCAGGTAGTCGGGCGGCAGCAAGATGACCAGATTTTGACCTGAAAGCCTCGGTTCAGTCTCGGCCCAGATGTAGTTGCGTCTGGGAATGAGCTGACTGAGGTCCGGGACCAGGTTTTCGGGCGGCGGCCCGGCTTCAGCAAAAACGTTGAAAGGATCCAGGACCTTGGTTTGGGTACCATCGGGCTTGGACACCAGAAAGCTGTAGCGCACTTTGTCGAGATTCGGGATCGAGAAGACGCTGTAAAAAAGAGGTGTGCCTTCAAAACGCAGGAGCCGTTCAGGCTTGTTCTGAGCGAAATTGGCCTCAAGATCGACCGAAGTTGCCTGGTGGGTAAAATCGTAATAGACAAAAGTCACTGTTTTTTTTTGGAGGAGGGGAAAGGACGTTTCGCCTACCCAGGATCTCCAGGTGAGCACGAGGCTGTCGTCGGGTTGGCGGGAAACGGGCCAGTGGCGGAGCAGGTCGGACAGCCGGGGACTGGCTTGCTGAGGCGGCAAAGCTTTGACGCGGTCGAGAAAACTGGGTCCCTGGGGAGCGCACGAACAGAACAAAAAGGCTAAAGCCCAGGCCAGCGCCGACCGCCCTGTCCTGAAAGAGGGGGAAAATCGTCGGGTCATTCTCAGAACCTACCCTTGAAGTTCCCGCCTTGTCAAAGCGGGGCCTTGTCAAAGCATTAAAAAAAAGACAAAACATCTTTATGGAAAGGACCTTGTGTTTAATAAAACCCGATGGAGTGCGGCGGAGCCTGGTCGGAGAAATTTTGTCCCGTTTTGAGCGCAAGGGACTGAAAATTGCCGCCTTAAAACTGGTCCAGCCGAGCCGTGAACTGGCCGAACGGCATTACACCTACGAGGATATCGCGGTTCGTCACGGGGAAGCCGTGCGAGAAGCCTTGATCCGTTTTTTGACCTCGGGCCCCGTGGTGGCCTTTGTCGTCGAGGGTGTCGCCGCCATCGAAAACGTCAGAACGCTTTGCGGAGCCACGGAACCCCTCAAGTCCCCCCCGGGGACGATTCGCGGCGATTTTGCCCACCACACCTTCGCGCTGACGTCGAAGGCCGGCGAGGCTGTCCGAAACCTGATTCACGCCTCGGCCAACGCCGAAGACGCCGCGCGCGAGCTTCCCCTTTGGTTTACCTCCGGAGAAATCTGCGAGTTCAGACGCAGTGACCAGAATGAGCATTTTCTCGATTAGGGTCTGTCGGGCTTGGACGGTAATCCTCTAGGCTGCGGCTGACTTACGATTCTTCCTCGATCGCGTGCAGCACCCTGGCCAGCTCCAGGGCCCAGGGGTCGCAATCCCTCACCCTCAGACCCGTGAGGGTGTCCATTTTGCACGAGGGAATCAGGAGTCTCGCCCCCTGATTTTTGAGGCGTGTTTCCAGGATCTCGACCGCTCCGAAAGGTTGAGGATAGCGCAGGCTTCCGCAACCCAACACTGCAGCGAGGAGTCCGTGAAAGTCGGCATCGCGCCAGGATCGTTCCAGCCGGTCCCAGTCGGGATGAAGGTCTCCCGAGCCGTAGGTCGGGCTGGCGGCGATCAGGAAGGGCCTGGAAAGCGGCGAGCCGCGGAAATCAGACACGTGGACACTTTCCACCAGGAGACCTTCGCCGGTGAGGACCTCGGTTACTCTTTCGCACACGAGCTGGGTTTTTCCCGTTCGGCTGGCCCAGACGATCAAACCGGGAGTTTTGAAACTCACCTCAGCCACACTGCTGTCAATCCGCTGACCAGCGTTGTGCCGGTGATGACCACCCAACCCGTCAGGGTTGTGGAGGCAAAATTCCTCTCTTGGGGGAGGGACGGTGTGCGGGTGGGGCTTTCGGTCGGGAACTGGGCTTCGAGGATCGTGTCGAGGCTTGAAAACAGCCCGCGGGCGTTCAAAGACTTGCGGACTTCGAGCAAGCGCTCGTAGTAAGTGAAGGTCTTCCCCCACAGTGCTCCCAGACGTCCGGGAAAGATCAGGTTTTTACTCACGGCAGCCAAGGAAAGAAAAACAAGGCCGCTGAGGGTTACTCCCTTGAGAAGCCCCTCGCTTAGTGCCCCCTCCGTGAGGGCAAAACTCCCCAGGCGAAACAGAACGCGGCCGAAAGGGAGAAAAATCTGAAAGAGCGTGATCGAAAGAGTCAGAAAGGCAAAGTAGAGAAGGCTGACGCGTTTTCCGGCAAGGCGTGCCAAAAGAAACCCTTCGGCGGTGATGAACGCGTGGGCCGGCCACGAAACCGACACGGACAAGGTCAAAATCATCAGCAAACCCCAGACTAAACGGGTTTTTGGAGAAATCCAGTTTCCAAGCACATCAGTCCTGCGCATCCCGCAACCTTTTATACCATTGAGATTTTTGGGCGAAAATTTCAGCAAGCCATCCGACTCCCAGGCCGGCCAGGGTACCAAGCCCGTAGAAAAGGGGGGCAATGACCCCCGAGGCGGGGCCGAAAATAAAGGTGATCGAGAGGGCTATCTGGACCGTGTTGCTGGCGAGGGCCCCTGCAAGGCTTAAGCTGATCAAGGAAGTGTGGCGGAATAAGAATCTGATCCTGCGTGTCAGACGGTGCAAACCGACCATAACGAGAAACGAAGCCGTCGAACCCGCTACTGAGAATAAAAAAACGTAGCTGGCCAGTGTCCCATTGACCAAGGCTTGTCCGACGACCTTCAGTGCCAGCAGAACGCCGAGCTCACGGAGGTTCAGAAGATCCAGTCCGACCAGGAGCGGGAGGTTTGAGAGCCCTAGACGGAAAAAAGGGACGGGTTTGGGGAACAGGTACTCGACGGTGGAGAGAAAAAGCGACAACGCCCCTAAAAAGGCCGTCAGGTCGGTTCGGAAAGGCTTTTTCTGTTCCATGACATCCACCTGCAAATTGTCCACCCTCTAAAATGTCAGGGTTTTCAGGAGCTCGGGAAGCTCGCCCAGGCTACGGATCGTGCCGTCCGGGTGGACGTCCGCTTCGGGCGGTTCGTCGCCCTGGATCAACCAGACGCACGGCATCTTGGCATTGTGGTCTCCCCGTATGTCTCTGTAGGAGCTAGTGACCACCATCAGAA
>JABEVL010000070.1 GCA_013043995.1 Spirochaetales bacterium
CGTGTAGGCCGCTGAGCCGACAGCACTGTTGGCATAACCCGAGGCGACGGCGATGGCCTTGATCGTCTCGGACGAGTTTACCGTAACGCTGGTTCCCGAGGTGCTTGACGTCGTGGGGGTTGAACCATCGGTCGTGTAGTAAATTGTCGCCCCCGCCGTGGCCGACGAGATTGTCACAGCCGTACCCGCACTAACTGCGCCAGCCGCAGGACTAAACGTCGGGGTCGCAGCAGGAGGAAGTGTGACTGTCACGATGCAAGTATCCGTGGCGCCAGAGGTCGTTGTAACTGTAATATTGGCAGTCCCCGCCGTTACACCCGTCACAACCCCGCTTGAACTCACTGTGGCCACGGCAGAATTATTTGTGGCCCAGCTTTTCACGGTGTCGGTCGAACCTGCCACAAAAGTTGTTGTCAATGTATCGGTGCTGCCGACAGACACACTATCCGCATGTTTGTTGAGTTGGACGTCCGTAACGTTGACCATGCAACCGCCGGAAACGTTGCTTCCGTCCGTAGCTGTGGCGACAATGGCCGCTTGTCCGTAAGCCAGTCCTGTCACCAACCCACTCGAAGAACTGATGCTGGCGTTGCTCGAACCCGTGGCAACTGTCCAGAGCAGGGTTTGATTGGTAGCCGTTGAAGGTGTGACAGCACCTGTCAGCTGAAGCGTCGTCCCCACGGCACCAAAAATATCGTAGGTTGTGCTGTAGGTTGGAGTCCCCGTCGGGGCATTTACAGCAATGGCGGTCACCAGCACGGGGGTCGAACTGGTCGTGCTTGAACTGCTCGACGTCGGCGACTTACACGCCAGTACGAGAGAAAGTCCCAACAGGACCGTTCCCAGTTTTATAAAAAAACGCATTTAGATCTCCTTTTTGTTTCCACCGTTTCAAAAATGACAAGAAGGTGGAAAAAGTGGCTCAACGAGCACGCCATCAGGGTAAACCCACTCCTTGATTCAGTCAAACATTTTTTCTTCTTTTTTGAAACGCTCAAACATTTTAATCAGGAATGCTCCGCAACTTCAAAATAATTTTTATGGAACAAGCGTCCTCTTTTTGCACGATTTGCCCCTGTGGCTCTATACTTGGACCATGAGCCGGGTTCTCGTTGCCTTCGCCCTCGCTTATTTTATCTTCGTTTCGTGCTCACCCGCCCCGCCGGTTCAAACCGCTGACGGTCTTCGCCGCATCCTGCAACTGGCCACCGCCGAGATGCTCTGTCACGAGGTCGTGTACAGGCACGACGAAAGCCGCTGGTTTTTTTTAACCTACGGCGTTCGTGAAACCCTTTTTTCCATCGACCTCAAAGTCCAGGCCGGCTTTGACCTGAGCGGCGGCTGGAGGCTCGTGCCGGACCCAGAACACCAGACACTAAGGGTTTTTCTTCCACCCCCCAGGGTCCTTTTGATCGACGCGGTGGATACCAGCATCAGAGAGTATTTTAGTGCGGGTGAGCCCTTGGGCTACCTCCGTTTACGTGCTCTTCTGAAAGACCGCACCCGGGAACTTGAAAAAAAAGCCGTCGAGCAGGGAATTCTGGATCAAGCCCAGGCCAAGGCACAGATTTTTGTCGAGGGCTTTTTTAAAAATCTGGGCTGGAGCAGAGTTCAGGTGGAGTTCAAAACGTGAAGTTTTTTGTGGGGACCGCTGTTTTAACGGGGCTGATTCTTTTCGCCGTTTTTTTGTGGCCTAAACCTGATCTTGCTGTTCACGAGCAAACGGTCTCCGCTGCCACGACCCGGCTGAAAGCTGTTTTAGGCTCGGCAAAACTTTCAACAGCGCAAGGGATTTGGCACCTGGTCTTCCCTTTTGATTTTTTTAGTTCTGACGGGCCCTTCGACCGAACCTTCGGCAAGTCTTGGCAAGTCCTGGCGACTCAGAGCCTGAAGCAGTTAACCCCGGCAGAGCGGAATGTCGTTGAGCTTTACCGCTGGGGTCGAGCCCACGGTTTTGACCCGGAACACGGTCGTCGTTTTGTAGTGATTCCCGTCCTGGCCCGCGCCGGAGTCGATCTGAACCAAAGTCCGACTCCGATCCAAAATAGCCTACCCCATAGAGAAACCGTGATCAAGCTTCCCCCCGTCCGTTTGACAGATCTGATCATTTTAGAGGAAGAGAATTCCCAAGCTTTTCCCGAGGTTCCCCTGACGCCCGCACAATGGAGAACCCTCATCGAGCTCGTTCAACCCTGTGTTGGTTTGATCCTCAAAGACCGAGGCTTGGGAGAAGAAGCCCGCGAAGGGGCCCTAAAATTCTACCGGGCCGTCTATGCCGCTGCAGGGGTCAAAGAAGCGCACTTTGAAACATCAGTGGATTTTTGAAACTTCATTTCGTGAAACTCGGGAAAGTGCCGAGCCTCAAAGGTGATGAAAAACGTCCCACGCCATGTAAAGTCCAAAGCTGATCACGACCAAAGTTAAAACCCACGTTGAAAACCGCCAAAACCCCTTCATCCTGTATTCTTTCGGTAAGGCCTTACGCTCAATGAGAAGGAGAAAACCCAAAACAAGGGGCAACAGAAGGGCGTTCATCACCTCGACGTCGACGGTGATCTCCGTCAGGTTTACTCCCGAAAGGACGACCGCCCCAGCGACAAGGTTGACCACGACAAAAACACCGTAAAAAGCCTTGGCGTCTTTGAGCTTGCTGCTAAAACTGCTTTTGAGTCCGAAAGCTTCCCCTAGACCCCAGGCTCCCGCCGCCGACACCACGATCGCGGCGATGAGCCCCGCGCCCAACATCCCAAAGCCGATCACCAAAAGCGCCCCCCAAGAACCCAAAACGGGACTCAGGGCGCGGATGAGGTCTCCTGCTGAACTGATCGATGGAGCTTGGGTTTCTGGACGAGCCACCGCCGCAGCCGTGATCACGACGGCGATCATGATGACTTGCGTCAGAACCGCACCCAAGGCCGTATCCCAACGCGCCGACTGTAACGCCTTTTTGGAAAGTTTCTTTTCCACCACGGCACCTTGCTGGTAGAAGATCATCCAAGGCATGATGACGGCCCCGACGTTGGCCGCCAGTAAAAACCTGTAGTCGGGGTTGCCCAAGGGTTGATGGATAAGGCCCCGACCCATGCTACCCAGATCGGGCTTCATCAAAAAGGCAGCCAGGATAAAAAAAACTTCAAAAAGTCCGACAACCAGGGCAATTTTTTCGACCCGTACGTAGCTTCCGCTGAGAAAAATCCCCATCAAAATCAGCATCGCCGACGGGACGACAAACCACGGACTGATCCCCAGCATCTGGGCAACTCCCGAAAGAGCTGCGTATTCGGTCACAAGCGCACCCACCACAGAAACGATCAGTGTCAGCGCAGAAAGCCAGGCCCAGCCGTTGCCAAAGTGGATACGAATCAACTCGCCGTGGCCCTTGCCCGTGACAATCCCCAAACGGACGGTCATTTCCTGAATGACATAAAGAAATGGAATGAGGAGCAGCTGGGGGAGCACCAGGGAGTATTTCCACTGCACACCGCTTTGGGCCGCTGTAATGATGCTTCCTGCATCGGTATCGGCCAACATGACGGTGAGGCCGGGGCCGATCGCCAAAAGTGTCAGAAAAACCGAACGCCACAGGCTCCGGTTTTGAGGTGTGCTTTCTGCCAGCGTTGATTCTTCATTTTTCACAGAAGCCTCCACCCATTTTATGACCAAAATCCGTGAAAGAGTCAAGAGTTAATGCGGATAAACATTATTCATTTCCCTCGACACTTAAAAATAGATTTCAGCGTGGACCCGGTCGCCCCAAATGCCCCGTCCCAACAGAACGCTCTTTGCTTCTTCGATCATCCGCGAGTTCCCGCAAAGAAAAAAACGATCTTTTGAGGGGTCCAAGTCCGCTTGGGCTAACCAGTTTGTGACACGGCCTTCAAAGATTGGGCGCTTGAGGACTGTTCCTTGGGGAAAATGACGGCTTAAACAAACAAGGCGATGATCCTCGGGAGCAAATTCGGCCGCCCAATCGTCTTGAAGATCTCGGATGCCGTGAACCAGAAAATAATCCAAGTCTTTGAAACTTCGAAGAAAAGAGCGGTAGGGCGAAATGCCCGTCCCTGTCGAAATCAGGACGAGGCGTTCGTCCTTTTGGCGAACGGCCAGTGTAAAACTGCCACGCGGTGGCCGAACTTGAACGAGGTCCCCAGGACGGAGGTGGGAAAGGCTTGTCGAAACCCTACCTCCGGGGACGACCCGAACGAGGATCTCCAGAGTCTCATCGTTTTGACCGCTGAAAATCGAGTACTCGCGGGTTTCCTCACCGGGCAGACCAACTCCGACGTGCTGACCAGCCCGAAAGGAGAGGTGCCGGCGTTCTACGCTTAAAACGAACGCGTCGGCACCCAGAATCCGATGTCCCAAGACACGGGAAGGCTGGAACAAATCAAAGTTTATCATTATTCTAAATTTCGTATTTTTGAATCTTATGTCAATACGATTAAGAAAATGCTTAATTTGTATTTTTTGAACGTTTATTGACACTCTTGAACAACGAAATTAGATTGAAGAGTACAGTGTACGGCAAAAGAAGGGTTTGGTTCTGAAACTATTTTCACGCTCCCCTAAATTTTTTCTTTTTCACCGCTGGCCAGTGCTTTTAAGCTCTTTGCTCCTCGTTGTCCTGGCGATCCTCTTTGCCACATTTTTCGAGCGGCCTGAGGTTCCTACCTTGGCCTTGGCCCTTCTTTTACTGGCGTTCTGGGTTCTTCTGGCCGCTTGGGACGGCCAGGTGCACCGGCTTCAACTGCAAGCGGACCAACTCCTCAGCCTTGAAAAAGATCTAGAGGAAGAACAGCGCAAGGTTCATGAACGCGCATGCCGTGTCGCCGAACTTTCGGGAGTGGGATTTTTTAGCTTTGGGCCCGATTTTGTGATCCGTGAAACGGTGACTTCGTTGTGCAGCGCCTGGTTTGGCACGAGCATCCAGGGGAGGTTGGCCGACGAGGTGCTTTTTCAATCACCGCAACTTCGAGAAGAGTTTCGTCAAGGTCTTGCCTTGTTTTTTTCGGGCAAAACTCAACCCGAAGTCATTTTTGATCTTTTGGAACCGAGCACCCAGATCGCCTCCAAGGTCTTGGAGCTTGCTTACACCCACACCGACCTGAACGAGGTCTTGGTCATCGTGCGCGATAGAACCGTTGACAAGGAATGGGAGCAAAAAAAACGTCAGGAAGAACTTGAAAAGAGCATGATGGTCAAAGTTCTAGCCCATCGAAATGCCTTTGCTGACTTTACCCGTGAGGCCCAGGGACTGTTTGACGCTCTTTATGCCCTCGAAAGCTCTGGCGAAGGTTTTGAACGTTGGCGCGAGTTTATTCGGCTTTTGCACACCTTTAAGGCTGACGCCGCCTTTTTTGACTTTTCTGACTCGGCCCAAGCGGCCCACGAATTTGAGACTTATCTGTCCGACGCCCTCATTCTGGGTCAAAGGCCCTCCCCCGAAGAAAATTCTTTGGAACTCAAGAGGAGTTATTTTCTCGAGCTCCGCCGGATCACGGATAACCTGGGGGAAGGATGGCTTAAAGAAGCCGACGCTGTGTTGGTTCCACGCACTTCCTACAGGCGGCTTTTACGCTATGCTCAAACGGCCTACCCCTCAGACCAACAGCTGAAACGTTTTTTGGATTTTCACCGACAGGTTCCTGTCAGGACCCTTTTCCAAAAACTTCCCGATCTGGTTCAGTCGGTGGCCGCCAGTCTGGGCAAACGTGTCGCCCCGATGAGCATTTCCGGGGGGGAAGTCCGGATCGTGACCGACAAAATTGAACCCTTGGCGGCGACCTTTGTGCATCTAGTGCGAAACAGCGTCGACCATGGTCTTGAAACCGTTCGGGAACGCGAAGCCCTCGGCAAACCTCTTGCAGGCACGATCAGCCTTGAAATTATCGAGGCGCGGAGAGCGATCGTTTTTCGTTTTCAAGACGATGGCCGAGGGATTTCCTATCAAAAGGTTGTTGCCCGTGCCCGTGAGCTGAATTGGCTTGACACTTCGGAATCCAGCGCACCCTTGGACGAACAAGGTCTTTTGGCCTTTCTTTTTCGACAGGGATTTTCGACTGCCGCCGAAGTCAGCGATGTTTCAGGACGGGGTATCGGACTTTCCGCCGTCAAACACGCCGTCGATGCTCTGCACGGTTCGATCCGTGTGCTCACGCGTCCCGGCAAGGGCACAACATTTGAAATCATAATTCCCTGGGAGGTTTCATGAAAGCCGAATACGCAAATCCGTTTATACGTGCTGCAAGCGAAGTTTTCGCCCACGAAACACATCTTAAAATGACCCGAAAAAGCCTTGAACTTCGTAAAAGTCCGATGCCGAGCCGTCCCATTTGTATCATTTTAGGGATCACAGGCCCCATTCGAGGCCAAGTGGTCTACTCCCTGGACGAGGGTTTTGCCTACGAGGTGGCTAAAATGATGCTTCCCGGCAAACTTCCCGCCGAAATTAAAAAATTGACCAATAGTGCAATCAGCGAAATTGCCAACATGATCACAGGCAAAGCAAGTATCGACCTTGCAGGCGAAGATCATACCATCGAACTCACCCCGCCAGCAGTTTTTACAGGTGAGCGTTTTCACATGGATTTTTTGAGTATTCCGACAATCTCGTTGTCCTTGATCTCTGAGGCGGGCTCAATTGAAATCAACATCGCTTTGACCGAGGCCCAAGGATGAAGACCGCGATGATCATCGATGATGCCGCCGTCATGCGGCTTCGCCTGCGGGACATTCTTGAACCTCGTTACGAAATCATCGCCGAAGCCGAAGACGGCGTTCAAGCCTTATCCCTCTACAACCAATGCCGTCCTGACTTTGTTACGCTCGACATCACCATGCCCAAGATTGACGGCATTGCCGTTTTGCAGGGAATCCTACTCAACAACCCCCAGGCCAAGGTCGTCATTGTGAGCGCCGTGGGTCAAAAGCAGACGGTCTTTAAGGCCCTTTCGTTGGGCGCCAAGGATTTTGTGGTCAAACCCTTTGACCCTGAACGGGTCAGGACAGCTGTGGATCGTCTTTTTGCCAAGACCTTAACTTGACAGGCGTGTCACAAGGGATTAAGTTCTGGAAATGGAAATTCTCAGTCGGCCTGTGATCTTGATTATTGATACTCACCTGCGGCCGCGCTGAAGAAGCTACGGATTTCCCGAACCCTTCTTCGATCTGAAGAAGGGTTTTTTTTTACTTGGAGGACAAAATGACACAAAACCGTCTTTTTATTTTTGACACAACCCTCCGTGACGGGATGCAAGGTACCGGAATTAATTATTCCCTGAAGGACAAACTCGACATCGCCCGTCGTCTGGACGAGCTGGGTGTGGATTACATCGAAGGCGGCTTTCCCCTTTCCAACGAAAAGGAAGAAGCTTTTTTCCAGCAAATGAAAAAAAACCCCCTCCACAACGCCAAACTTGCGGCCTTTGGATCGACGCGGAAACCCGGAAAAAAAGCTCAGGATGATCCGCATATCCAGGCCCTGCTGGCAGCCGAAACTCCCGTCGTTGTGGTTGTGGGCAAGTCTTGGCTGGCACACGTCGAGGCGGTTTTAGAAACAACGCCCGAAGAAAATCTCCGGATGATCCATGACTCGATCGCTACCCTCAAGGCTCACGGCCGTGAGGTGATTTTTGACCTGGAACACTTTTTTGACGGATGGAAAACTGACTCGGGTTATTGCTTGAAGGTTCTTAAAACGGCGCAAGACGCCGGTGCTGACTGGCTCGTCCCCTGCGACACCAACGGCGGCACCCTGGTCAGCGAGGCCACCGTCATTTACGCCGAACTGGCCCGAGAAAACTTTCGGTTGGGAGCCCACTTTCAT
This sequence comes from Spirochaetales bacterium, assembly GCA_013043995.1. Classification (GTDB taxonomy): domain Bacteria; phylum Spirochaetota; class Spirochaetia; order JABEVK01; family JABEVK01; genus JABEVK01. Next base: position 7,826 of record JABEVL010000070.1, read on the forward strand.
AACGATCTGGGGCTGGGTGTCGCCAACTCCCTGGCCGCCGTTGAAAACGGGGCACTGCAAGTTCAAGGAACGGTCAACGGCTGGGGAGAGCGGTGCGGCAACGCCAACCTCTGCACCATCGTTCCCAACCTCGTCCTGAAAATGAACCACTCGACAGGCATGGATTTATCCAGGCTCACCGAATTGTCGCGCTTTGTCGCCGAAAAAGCGAACCTGATCCCGGATCGCCGCGCCCCATTTGTGGGAGAGGCGGCATTCGGCCACAAGGCTGGTCAACACGCCGACGTTTTGCAAAAGGGCGAAGCTGGAGGCCAGACATCGAAAGACAAAAAGACCCTGGGACTCATGGAACACATGGACCCGGCCTTGGTCGGAAACACCCGGCGCATCCTCGTGTCAGAGCTAGCAGGAAAATCAACGGTGGCCTTGAAGCTGGCCAAGTTTGGGGTCTTTGACAAGAATAGCCACGAAGTTCAGGAACTGACCAGGCTGCTCAAAGAAAAAGAAAATCAGGGCTACGAATACGAGGCGGCCGAAGCCTCCTTTGAACTTTTGATGCTCAAGGTCCTGGGACGTCACCGTCCCTTGTTCGAGCTGGATAACTACCATCTGGAATCCTTTAAAACCTGGAACCGAGAACCTCAGACCGTGGGCCGGGTTTTCGTCATTGTAGATGGGAAACGCTACATGGGAGCTGGTGTAGGGATGGGACCTGTCGGGGTTCTCGACAAAGCTCTGCGCAACGCCCTCGACCACGTCTACCCCTTCCTCAGAAAGCTGACCTTATGCGATTTCGCGGTCAGAGTACTGACTTCAGACGACGTTAGCACGGACAGCAAGGTCCGCGTTTTTGTCAGCACCTCGGATGGAGAATCGAACTGGGACACCGTTGGCGTCAGCGAAAACATCGTTGAAGCATCCTGGGAAGCCCTGGTGGAAAGTTTTGAGTACTACAGGGCGTCCAAGAACCTTTAGCCTTGAAATGCGCCCTGCATCTGCCCATCGCAAAACCTTACAAAGCGTGGTTGTTGACCATCCGCACGGGTTGCCTTGTTGCCTCGACGACGTCGCGCCACAGGCTCCCCTCGGGGTTGACGTAGTTGCGTTGAAGTGTCGCCATTCGAATGGGAACGTGCACAAACTTATTCGACCACAATGAAACGAGCACCTTCGTTTTTCCCGCCATGGCGGCGTGCACCGCGTTGGCTCCCAAGCGAGCGCAGTACAATGAATCGTTGGGATCAGCCGGAGCAGAACGAATCGTGTAGCTGGGGTCAATGTAACGCAGATTGATTTCCATTTCTTCTTGCTTGAAAAATTCTATAATCCTGTCACGAAGAAAAACACCGATGTCGGCAAGCTTTTTATTTCCTGAGGCGTCTGTTTCTGTCAGCTGGGCCAAATACTTTTGCCCGGCTCCTTCGGCAACGACGATCACAGCGTGCTTGCGGGCCAAAAGACGTCGTTTGAGCGACTGTAACAGTCCTTTGGGGCCGTCTAGGTCAAAATCAACTTCGGGGATGAGCACAAAGTTCACTTCGGTGCTGGCCAATGCCGTGTGCGCGGCGATAAATCCTGACTCGCGCCCCATGACCTTGACCAGACCGATGCCGTTGATCGCATTGTCTGCTTCAACGTGAGCTCCCGACACAGAATACACAGCCCGGGAAACCGCAGTTTCGAACCCGAAGGACTTTTGAATAAACGACAAATCGTTATCGATCGTCTTCGGAACGCCGACGACTGAAATCTTCAGCCCTCGAAGTTCGGCTTCTTCGGCAATCGCCAAGGCCCCTCTCTGGGTTCCATCACCGCCGATGGTGAAAAGTACGTTAATGTTCATCCTTTCCAAGGCGTCCACGATCGAAGGAATATCATTACCCCCTCGACTCGATCCGAGCATCGTCCCACCGATTTTATGAATATCGTCGACGATGTCCGGGTCGAGATCAACGACCGGAAAATTATATTCGGGCAAAAAACCTTTGAAACCGTACTGGATCCCCGTGATGCGCCTGACCCCGTAGGCGTACCAAAGGTTACGGACAAGGGAACGAATCACGTCGTTGAGCCCCGGACAAAGACCCCCGCAGGTCACAATCGCGGCGTGGACGTGGTTGGGGTGAAAGTAGATCATTTCACGGGGTCCAGCTTTCTCAAGAACGTTGCTCGAATCCATAGGAGCGAGATTGTCGCCCTTGACTCCGTTGACCTTGAGGATGATGAATTCATCGTCGCTGACGTAGTTGGCCTCGGCATCGCCCTCAATATTGGCGTACTGCAGGGGACTCTTAATTTTGCGTTCACCGAGGGAAGAAATCGTAAAGTCCAAGACTGAATCGTTCATAGAGAACCTCTGGCGCTCATTCTCCCCAATTTTCTTTTCCATTTCAAGGGGAAAAAACTTTACAAGGTCTCTGCAAAAGCACAATATATAATACTGTGTCTAATTCTGAGTATCCAGTTCCTGTTCGGACCCAACCGGGTGAACCCTACAGCTTAGGCTCCAACCTCGACGCTCTTGGCTGTAATTTTGCAGTTTTCAGCAAAAATGCCATCTCCGTTGAACTACTTTTCTTTGAAACCCCCGAAAAAGATTCACCTTCCCAGCGTTTTCTTCTGGACAGCACCCTTAACAAAACCGGCGACATCTGGCACATCTGGGTCGAAGGCGTCAAAGCAGGTCAGCTTTACGGCTATTGTGTCGATGGACCTTGGGCTCCTCAATCGCTCGGCCACCGTTTCAACCCTTACCAGCTTCTTTTAGACCCTTACGGAAAGGCTGTCGTCGGAAACTACCACTGGAATGATCAAAATGCTTACGCTTACGTTTGGGGGGATCCCAAGGGCGACCTCAGTTTTAACAGGACCCCAAACCTCGCTCAGGCTGTCAAGTCCGCCGTGGTTGCCCCTAGCAATTTTAGCTGGGAACGCGACAAGCCTTTACAGATTCCCTTAAAGGATACGATCATCTACGAAGCCCACGTCCGGGCGTTCACTCAAGACCCTTCCTCGGGCGTCCAACATCCTGGAACTTTCCTGGGGATGATTGAAAAAATCCCCTACATCAAGGACTTGGGAGTCACCAGCGTTGAGCTTCTCCCCATCCATGAGTTCAACCCCCACGAAAATGTGCGGACAAACCCTGAAACTGGGGAACCCTTGTTCAACTTTTGGGGCTATTCTACCGTCAGCTTTTTTTCACCCTGTTCCTGGTACGCCTCGGATGGTGACGGAAGGACTGCCGTATCTGAATTCAAACAGATGGTCGCCGCTTTTCACAAGGCAGGGCTTGAAATTATCCTGGACGTCGTTTTCAACCACACAGCCGAAGGCAACGAATACGGTCCAACCTTTAGTTTCCGCGGCTTCGACAACTCCATCTACTACATGCTCGAGTGGGGGCGCCACTACAAAAACTACTCGGGCTGCGGCAACACTCTGAACTGCAATCACCCTGTGGTACGCCGCCTGATCCTGGACAGCCTGCGTTACTGGGTTGTGGATATGCACGTCGACGGTTTTCGTTTTGACCTAGCTGCCATCCTTGGGCGCGGAACAGGCGGTGAATGGATTCCCAACTACTCGGTTCTGAACGACATTGCCCACGACCCCATCCTCTCTAAAACAAAGATCATCGCAGAAGGTTGGGATGCGGCAGGACTTTTCAAGGTTGGAGATTTTCCCTCAGGTTGGGCCGAATGGAATTCTCATTTCCGCGACGATGTCAGGTGTGCCGTCAAGTCCGACGAGGGGGTGCTTCCCCGATTGGCCACGCGCCTTTCGGGCAGTTCAGATCTTTTTCATTACGCAGGCCGCAAGCCCTACCACGGTATCAACTTCATCACAGCGCACGATGGCTTTACCCTTCAGGACCTGGTGAGCTACAACCATAAGCACAACTGGGCCAACGCCGAAAACAATTTGGACGGATCTTCCTGGAACCTGTCCTGGAACTGCGGTCATGAGGGCCTCACCGGTGACGCGATGATTCAAGCCCTGCGCCGCAAGCAAAAACGAAATCTGGCGGCCCTTTTGATGCTTTCCATGGGTACCCCCATGCTTTTGGCGGGCGATGAAATGAGTTTTACCAAATTCGGGAACAACAACACCTACTGCCACGACAACAGGCTCAACTGGCTCGACTGGGCGCTTTTACAAAAAGATCAGGGCTTTCACGGCTTCATCCGTTTTTTGAACCATTTTAGACGCCGCCATCCGACGTTGCGGCGTGAAAACTTCCTGCAGGGAGTTGCCCACAGCGGGTCATCCCCTGACC
>JABEVL010000071.1 GCA_013043995.1 Spirochaetales bacterium
GTCAAGTTCCCCGACAGGGAGCGGCATCAGGTGTTCATCGAGCCCGAAGGCAGCTACACCGACGAGATGTATCTGAACGGGATTTCGAGTTCCATGCCCGAAGACGTCCAGGAAGCTTACATCCACACCATCGCAGGGCTTGAAAACGCCGTGATCGTTCGTCCCGGTTACGCTGTGGAGTACGACTACATGGACCCCAGCCAGCTCTTTCCAACGCTGGAAACCAAACGCCTGGCGAATCTTTTTGTCGCTGGGCAGACCAACGGCACCTCGGGTTACGAAGAAGCAGCCGCCCAGGGTCTCATGGCCGGCATCAACGCCGGCTTGAAACTGCGGGGTGAGCCGCCGTTGATTCTCAAGCGCACCGAGGCCTACATCGGGGTGCTGATCGACGATCTGGTGACCCTGGGGACCGAAGAACCCTACAGGATGTTCACCAGCCGGGCCGAGCACCGTCTTTCCCTGAGGCACGACAGTTGTGACAGGCGTCTGACTGAAAAAGGCTACAGAATCGGTCTAGTGAGTGAGGAACAGTGGCAACTGTTCCTTAAAAAGAAGGACGCCATTGAAGCCGTCAAGGAACGCTTGCGCTTGCAACGGGTAAGTCCCGCCGACGCCGTTCGCGCCGAGGTCCTGGGCGTCCACATCGGCGACACCTTCTACCAGTCGCTCAAGGATCCCACCGTCGACCTGGCCCTCCTGCGCGAAATCCTCCCAGACTTGGCCCAAGGATGCCCCGACGAGTGGCTGACGCTGGCCGAACTCGACGTTAAGTACGAGGGTTACATCGGCCGGGCCCAGGTGCAGGCCGAACGTTTTGAGCGCCTTGAGGGTCTGGTGATTCCCGAGAATTTTGACTACGACACCTTGCAGGGACTTTCCCGCGAAAGCCGGGAAAAGTTCAAAAAAATTCGACCGCTTTCTTTGGGGCAGGCAAGCCGAATTTCTGGAGTTCGGACGAGCGACGTCGCCATTCTCTTGATGATGCTCAAGAAATAGCCCGCGAGCGCTTGCGAATTGTGCGTCATCGTGTAGACTTGCCCTAGATATGCTTGTTCTTGACATGGCGACGCTCAATCTGGTGCTTTTCCTCGTCGGCTTTGGCAACTGGTTTTTGTCTTGTCTTGTCGCGGTATCGGGGAGAAAATTCCGGGGCGCCTGGCTTTGGGTCCTCGGGCAGGCCTTTCTGGCTTTGGGGGCCCTTGTCCTGGCATTTCGTCCCGAGCTTCCTCTTTGGGTCTCTGTCGTCGCCGGCAACGGTTTTTTTCTTGTTTCCTGCCTGCTTTTTGCGCATTCCATCTGGGCTTTCCAGTTTGCTCAGCCCTTTCCCCGCTGGCTTTACCTGACTTTTATTCCCGTTCTGCTGAGCCTTTTTTTGGTGGTCGGCGAGCCGTTGAACTTGCGCATCATCGTGTTTTCTTTTTGGGCCATTTTGGGTTCAGCTTTGGTCGGCTTTCTGGTCTTGAGAAAAATTGAACCCGGTTTTTTATGGGCCAACCTCGTAACGGCCTTTCCGTTCTTTTTGGTGAGCCTTGCTTCGGCGCTCAGGTTGTTTTTTAACCTTGTGCCCGAGGAAGAAGAGCAGTTTTATCACCCGACGACACCCAACGCCGTCTACCTTCTCGGCGCTGTCCTGATTTCGACGGTGACGCTATTTGGCTATTTCATGATGGCCCGGCTGAAATTTGAGCGTGAGGTGAAAGAAAAAGACTTCGAAATTCAAAAACGCAACAGCGAACTTCAGGAAGTCGGCCGGTCCAAGGACCTGTTTTTCTCGATCATCGCCCACGACCTTCGCGGGCCGATCGGCGGGGCTGCCCGCTACGTCCGCAAGCACCTTTTAGGAAAAATGACGGGCTTGGAATCGAAGTATTTCGAGGTCGAAACCGTCGCCGCGGCGCTTGAAAAGACCTACGATTTTCTTGAAAAGCTCCTTTGGTGGTCGCGGGCTCAGCTCCAGGATTGGGTTCCCGTCCAGGAGAAGGTCGACGTCGCCAAGGTCCTGGCTCAAGCCGTTTCGCTCGTTGAATCCAGTGCGGAACTCAAAAAAATTCGTCTGGAGATCCCCCAAGGTCCCTTTCCCAGTCCCCTGGCCGACACCGAATCCGTGAATCTCATCCTGGGCAACATGCTGTCGAACGCCGTGAAGTTTAGTTTTCCTGGCCATTCCGTTCGTCTTGAGGTGACCCAAACCGAGGGAATTTGCCAAATCGCAGTGGTGGATCACGGGGTCGGGATGGATCAAGCGACGCTGGACCGTTTGTTCCGCATTGAGGCGAAACTCACGACGCATGGAACCTCGGGCGAAAGGGGCAGCGGTTTGGGGCTTCTTTTGGCCCAAAGCCTTGCCCAACGCAACGGCGGAGGGATTCTGATTGAAAGTCAGCCCGGCGTCGGTACCCGTGCGATCCTTTGGCTCCCTTGTAGCTCCTCCGAAACAAGCGGGGACTAGCGCGGCGAGCCCAGCACAGACTGGAGCGAGTTGTGTAAAACTCGGGGGTCGAAGGGTTTTTGAAGATAAACGTAGGGGGCGGTTTTGCCCAGCCGTTCGTGGACTTCGGCCTCGCTATACGACGAAAGGTAGACAATGGGAGTTTTGTAGAACCCCCGGATGCGCGCCGCAGAATCGATACCGTCCTGAAAGCCGTAGAGCTTGATGTCCATAAGAACCACGTCAGGACGGTTTCTTAAAAAGGCGGGCAAGACCAGGTCGGCGTCCGAAACGATCTCGGTCACCTCGAAGCCCATGTCGACCAGGTCCTCTTTGAGTTCCAAGGCGAGGATGGGTTCGTCTTCGACGATCAGAACACGAGCTGATTTCTCCAAAATCTCGCCTCCCTTCTTTGAGGGTAATCGACGCCAGCGCAGGCGTCAAGGCTGGCTGGAAATTTTGTTTCCAGCCTGGCGGGCACGGTTACGCAGAAAAAGGGCAAGGTCGACGGCCACCATGAAGGCGTTCAAAATATAGAGTCCCAGGACGTAGTCCATTCCTGAAAGAATCTTGTGAACGATCCCCGCCAAGTAGCCGATCAAAACCAAAATCAAAAAAACCAGACTTTTGGAGCCTACTTCGCGCGATTTCCAGGACTTCCAGATCGAAAAAGGCCAGGAGATCCCAAAGCAGATCATCATCAGGGCTTCAAAAAGGTTGAGGTGCATGCCCCATTATGCCGGGCAGCGGCTGGAACGGCAAGACCTCAAACTCGCGGTTTAGCCCAAGTACGGGTCGAGTTGGCTCCAGTCCCGCGCACTCAGGATTCGGGTCAGTTCGGCACCCTGGGCGTCCAGAAGGATCAAGGTGGGCGTCGAGCTGACCTCGTCGGCCTGAGCCGCCGCAAAGCCCTCGGCGCTGTCCACATCATAAGAAACCCCGTCCAGACCCAGTTCGGGCAGGCGTGCTTTCATGGCGGGGCAGTTGGGGCAAAGGGCGCGCCAGTAGATCCTGTACGAGACGGACACCCCGGTGCGGACAGCGCCCTGGACCTGGTCCGGGGCTGCGGGTTCTGAAACGTGGCTCAAGGCTTCTTCGATCCTGACGTCATTTTCGATGAACGTCGTGCGGTGCTTGTACTCTTCGCGTTTCCCGGCGTTCCAGTTGGCCAGCGAACGGTAGTAACCCACGATGCGGGTGTAAACTTCGGTGGGGAACGTGCCGGGGTGAGCCAGCTGTTCCTCAAGCTGATGAATTTTCGTGTCGATCTCTTGTGCGGTCATCTGAACCTCCCAGTTCTTTTAGCGGCCTGCCAGGGCCCTGAGTTCGGCGATTTCGTGCTCGATCTTGTCTTTGGCCTCGGCTTCGCAGTGGGGACAGCTGAAGTGTTCACCGGCGAGGTAGCCGTGCCTTGGGCAGATCGAAAAGGTCGGAGTGATCGTGAAGTAAGGAATCTTGTAGTTTTCAGCGATGGCTTTGACAAGACTGCGGGCCGATTTCCAGTCGCTGACGCGTTCCCCTAAAAATCCGTGAAAAACAGTGCCGCCCGTGTACTTGGTCTGCAGGGTTTCCTGGTGGTCCAGGGCGTCAAAGATGTCTGTCGTAAAATCGACGGGCAGCTGGCTGGAGTTCGTGTAAAAAGGCTGTTCGTCCCCGCTGGTGATGATGTCGGGGTAGTGCTTTTTGTCGTGCAGGGCGAGCCTGTAGCTGGTGGACTCGGCGGGGGTGGCTTCCAGGTTGAACAGATCGCCGTAGCGTTCCTGATAATCCTGAAGCCTTTCACGCATGAAATTGAGCACTTCTTCGGCAAAAGCCTTGCCTTCGGGCGTGTTGATCCCCAGCTCCCGTCCCAGGAAATTCTGGCAGGTTTCGTGCATCCCCGTCAAACCGATGGTGGAAAAGTGGTTGTTCAGGTGCTGAAGGTAACGCCGGGTGTAGGGAAAAAGTCCCGCGTCGATCAGGCGGGAGATGACCTTGCGCTTGATGGTGAGGCTCTGAGCCGCCAGGTCCATCAGATGGCCCAGCCGGTCATAGAAATCGAGCTTGTTTTCGGCCAGGTAGCCGATGCGCGGCAGGTTGATGGTCACGACACCGATGGAACCCGTAAACTCGTCGCTGCCGAAAAGTCCGCCTCCGCGCTTGCGGAGTTCGCGTTTGTCGAGCTGGAGTCTGCAGCACATCGAACGCACGTCGCTCGGGTCAAGGTCCGAGTTCAGAAAGTTCTGAAAGTACGGCGTACCGTACTTGGCCGTCATTTCAAACAGCAGTTGGGCGTTCCGCGTGTCCCATTGAAAATCGCGGGTCACGTTGTAGGTGGGAATCGGGTAGGCAAAACCCCGGCCGTTGGCGTCGCCATCGAGCATGAGTTCCAGGAAGGCCCTGTTGATGACGTCCATCTCGGCCTGGCATTCCCCGTAGGTGAAGTCCATTTCCTTGCCGCCGATGATGGCCGGACGGTCCTTGAGGTCCGAGGGGACGGTCCAGTCGAGCGTGATGTTCGTGAAGGGGGCTTGGGAACCCCAGCGGCTGGGGGTGTTGACGCCGAAGATGAAGCTCTGGACGGCTTGCCGAACCTCGTCAAAACTCATCTTGTCCGCTTTGACAAACGGCGCCAGGTAGGTGTCAAAACTCGACAAGGCCTGAGCCCCGGCCCACTCATTTTGCAAGATCCCCAAAAAGTTGACGATCTGGTTGACCAGGTTAGAAAGGTGCCGTGCCGGCTTGGATGAAATTTTGTCCGAGACGCCCCCCAGGCCGTCGGCGATGAGTTGGCGCAAGGACCAGCCGGCGCAGTAACCAGAAAACATCGAAAGGTCGTGGATGTGAAAGTCCGCGTTCTGGTGGGCTTCAGCTATGGCCTCGGGGTAGACGTTCTTGAGCCAGTAA
>JABEVL010000072.1 GCA_013043995.1 Spirochaetales bacterium
AACGAGGGCTTGAACGCCAAAAAACTGGGGGTACAGCCGGGAAAGCAGGGCGAGGGCAAACACGGCGGTTTTGCCGCTGCCCGTCGACGCCCGGGCGATCAGGTCCCTGCCCTCCAGGGCCGGGGGGAGGGCCTGGAGCTGGATCGGGGTCGGCGTGGTGAAGTTTAACTGCGAAAGAGTTTCAAGAAAGCGTTTCTCGAGGCTAAGCTCGGCAAAGCTGGGGGAATTCATCCGGGGAGTCTAGCACAAAAATCCCGTTATGACGCCCCGAGGCCGATTTGTGTTGACACGGGCTGACGATTTTTTGGATGTTAACCGAATGCCAAGAAACCTGAGCAGATTTTTCCCCTGGGCGGCCCTGGTCGCCTCGGTGGGCCTTTGGGGTGTCTCGTTCATCTTTACCAAGCTCTTGCTCGCCGAACTGCCCGCCGTCACGATCGCTTGGTTTCGCCTCGGCCCGGCCCTGCTTGTTTTGGGAGCCCTGATGTGGAGGCGAAAAGAAAAACTGAGCCTCAGCAGGGGGGATTTTGTCAAACTGGTACTGGCCTCCGGTTTTGGCATCGTCCTCTACATGGTTTTGGAAAACAACGGCTTGAGGTTCACCTCCGCGTCGACGGCTTCGCTCCTGGTGGCGTCGATTCCCCTTTTTGTTTTAATCGTCGAGGCGATCGTGCGCCGTCAAAGGTTGCCCGCGGTCCAGCTCCTGGCCATCGCCGTTTCTTTGGTCGGGGTTTGGCTGGTTCTTTTTAATGGTCTGATTCCCCGGGGACAGGCCGGAATGCTGGGGAACGTTTTGATTTTGGGAGCGATGGGCAGTTGGATTGTCTACACTTTCGTTGCGCGCGACCTGGGACAGCGGTACTCGGGTCTGAAACAGACCACCCTTCAGTCTTTATTCGCCCTCGTGCTCTACCTGCCTTTTCTGTTCGGCGATTTCCCCAAATGGCGTCCCGTGCCCTTGAATTCGGTGCTGGAACTGTTGTTTTTGGGCATATTTTGCTCGGGTCTGGCCTACGTGGGCTACTTGTACGCGATCAACAGGCTCGGCACGGTCATCCCCTCGGCTTTTCTGAACCTGATTCCCGTGGTCACGGTCTTCAGCGCCTGGCTCATCCTCAAGGAAACCCCGGGCCTGGGGCAGTTCGTCGGGGCCATCCTGGTGATCACGAGTCTTTTGGGTTTGACCCGGCTCACCCGTCCGCGCGCAGGACCCTAGAACGGAAGATCCAGCGCTCCGCACAAAAACTTCATGTAGGGGCCGGATGCCCGAAACTTGGCCTCCAATTCGTCGATGAGCTGAGGCCCTGAAACAACTTCCCGGCTTAAATCGGCCGACAAGAGAAAGTCTTTCCGGCGAATCTCGCTGGCCAAAGGGTGGTCCGGGCCAAAACCGCGGGGTGACAGTTTTAAACTTTCTCCGACGGGAACGAGTCCGCTTTTTTCCGTCGATTTTTTGAGGGCGTCCAAAAAATCATCAGGACGTTCCGCGAGAGCTCGGCGAATTAAAAGAAGCTCCCTGGGCTCGGGGTGCCAGGTGCCGCACCCGACGAAACACCTCTCGGGGTCCAGGTGAACGTAAAAGCCCGGAGCGTGGATGTCGCTGGCGACCCTATGCCGAAACTGAAGGCCGATGTTGGTCTTGTACGGGGTTTTGTCCCTTGAAAAGCGCGTGTCGCGGTAGATCCGCATCAGCGACCCTCCAACTTTCTTCGCTATCCCTTGGTAGTGGGGGCTTATCGCACGAACGAGCGGGGCTAGGTCGTCGATCAAGGCCAGCGCCGGAAGGACAACGGCGTTTTCATAGTCTTTTTTATGGGCCTCGAACCAGGCTTTTTCATTGTTGAAAACCAGGCCTGTCAAAAACCTAAACGTTTCGTCTGAAAATCCCTGAAAACCCATGAGCATCCTGCCTCAGCACTCAAACTAGCTCTTTTTTGCCTGGACGTCCAACCCGAGCTTCCACGGGTCGGGGTGGGCGTACTGGCCACTGTTGAGTAGTCCTGAGCTATGTTATTCACACCTCGCTTGACGGATCGTTCGGGTAAGAATTATATTAACTACCATGGTAGTTAATAGTGTTGCCGAGAGGTTGGCCAATCTGGGGTTCAGCTCTTACGAGGCCAAAGCCTACCTGGCACTTTTGTCGTTCCAGCCCGCCACCGCCTACGAACTGGCCCGGGAATCCCAGGTTCCCACGTCCAAGATCTACGAGGTCCTTGAACGTCTGGTGCAACGGGGGGTGGCGAGGGCTTATGAAAGTGACGGAAAAAAACGCTACGTTCCCCAGCCTGCCGACGACTTTGTCGAATCCACACGCGAGAACCTGGGGCGGAATCTCGATCTTCTCAAAACCGAACTCAAGGCCATCGGCCCTCACAGCGACGTGTCCTACATCTGGAACCTTTCGGACTACCCGAGCCTGATCGACAAGGCGGCCCGGATGATCCGCGAAGCCTCGAGCCGTGTGCTTGTTTCGGCCTGGCCCAGTGAAGCCGAAGTTTTGGCCCCTCTGTTGGTCAGTGCGGAT
>JABEVL010000073.1 GCA_013043995.1 Spirochaetales bacterium
ATCCCTGCATCTGCCCGCGGATCGTGCCCGTCGTCGAGGCGATGGCTGCCCTTGTCATCGAAGACCACTACAAGCGCCAGGCCGCGCTGCTCACCTGAGATGTCCAGCCCGTTGCACGAGCCGCGCCCCGCGTTGCGAATTCTTCACACGGCTGACTGGCACCTGGGGAGGATGCTCTACGGCCGGCGGCGCTACGAAGAGTTCGAGTCTTTTTTGATCTGGCTGACGCAAATTCTTGAAAATGAACGGATTGACGCCCTCGTCGTCGCCGGGGACATCTTTGACACGGGGACGCCGAGCAATCGTGCTCAGGAACTCTACTACCAATTTTTGTGCCGTGTGGCGTCTTCGTCGTGCCGCCACGTCGTCGTTACAGCGGGCAACCACGACTCCCCAAGTTTCCTGGAAGCACCCAAGGAGCTCCTAAAAGCTCTTCGGGTCCACGTTGTCGGAGCTAGCCCCGACAACCTCAGTGACGAGGTTGTCGTCCTCACGGACGCCGAGGGGGTCCCCCAAGCCGTGGTTGCCGCCGTGCCTTACCTGAGGGACCGCGACCTGCGCACCGTCGAAGCCGGTGAAAGTCTTGAAGATAAAGACCTCAAACTCGCTCAGGGACTTCAAAACCATTACGCCCAGGTCTGCCGTCTGGCCGACGAGAAAAGGCATGCCTTGAACGTTGAGGCCCCCTTGATCGCCATGGGACACCTCTTTTGCGCCGGAGGGCAGACCGTCGAAGGTGACGGGGTGAGGGAACTCTACGTCGGCACTCTGGCGCACGTGGGGCCTGAAACCTTTCCGCCCAGCATCGATTACCTGGCCCTAGGCCACCTTCATGTGGTTCAAACCGTCGGTGCTGTTGCCACCCGCCGCTACAGCGGTTCCCCCCTTCCCATGGGCTTTGGAGAAGTCAACCAGGAAAAGAGCGTTGTCGTGGTCGAATTTTTTGGCCGCAAGGCCCAGGTTCGCACGGTCCCGGTGCCGCGCTTTCAGCGTCTGGCCCGGTTGAGCGGAAGCTGGCAGAAACTTGCCCAAGAGCTGACCCAGCTTGTTCTGGAAAATGAATCGGTCTGGGTCGAGCTGATCTACGAGGATGCCCTGCCGGCAGAAAACTTGCTCCAAAGGGTCGAAGAGTTGGTGGCCGGTTCGAGGGTCGAGGTTCTGCGGGTAAAAAATCGCCAGGTCACCGAGCGGGTCATGCGGCGGGCCAAGGTCCAGGAATCCCTCGAAGAACTCACCGAGGTGCAGGTTTTTGAGCGCTGTCTTGACGCCTACGAGGTTCCTGCGGGCCGCAGAGAAGGGCTTTTTGCTGCCTACGGCGAGATCGTTCTGAACCTCAAACAAGAAGATATCAACGCGAGCTAGGAGTTTGCATGAGAGTTCTCCAGATCCGGCTGAAAAACCTCAATTCCTTGACGGGAGAATGGCTGATCGACCTGAGCGTCCCCGCCTACGCCTCCAACGGGTTGTTCGCCATCACAGGACCAACGGGCGCGGGAAAAACGACGATCCTGGACGCCCTGACCCTGGCGTTGTACGGCGAAACCCCGCGCTTGGGCAAACTGAGCCAGGGAGAAAACGAAATTTTCGCGCGCCAGACGGGAGAGTGTTTTGCCGAGGTGACCTTTGAAACTCAGCTCGGCAGGTTCTGCTGTCACTGGAGCCAGCGCCGAGCCCGGGGCCGGCCCGACGGCGAACTCCAGGCCCCCAAACACGAGATTTCAGACTTGGACAGCAAAAAGGTCCTTTCCAACAAGGTCAAGGAAACCCGTGAGAACGTCGAAAAGATCGTCGGGATGGATTTTTCACGCTTCACACGGTCGGTGCTTTTGGCTCAGGGAGGTTTCGCGGCCTTCTTGAACGCCCCGCCCGCCGACCGCGCCCCGATCCTTGAAGAAATCACGGGCACCGAGATTTACAGCAGAATTTCCGTGGCGGTTCACGAAAGGCTGGCGCGCGAAAAAGCCCGCCTGGACGTGCTCAACGGCGAGGCGGGTCAGATCCAACTTTTAAGCACCGACGAAGAAACCCGGCTTCACACCGAACTTGCAGAACTTCAGCTTCGCGCGGAGGAGCTGGAAAAGCTTTCAGCAGAGCAAACGGCCGCGGCAGAATGGTTAAGAACGCTTGACCGGCTCGACAGGGAAATTGAAAGTTTCAAGGCGCAAAGCCAGGAGCTGCAGGCACGGATCGCCGCCTTTGCCGAGAACAACCAGCGCAGGCTCCGTTCACAAAAAGCCCAGGAAATGACTCCCGCCTGGGTCAATTTCGACAGTCGGCGCCAAGAACAGCAAGCGCAGAGGGTCCAGCTGGAAGCGTTGCAGCAAAAGTTGCCGGGTTTGACCCTGAAAGCTGAAAGTCTGGCACAGAAAGTCAAAGAGCTCAGCGAACAGAATCTGGCCCTGAAAAACCAGAAAGAGCTCCTCCTGCCCATCTTCCGGCAGGTCAATGAACTCGACGTCAGGATCCAGGGACTCAGGAATTTCTGGTCAGAGCTCCAAAAGGACCTTGCCGAGCAGACTCGCGAGACCGCCCGCCAGAGCCTTCAACGCGAGACCGCCGCTTTCGACCTTGAAAAATGCCAGCAAGAACTTCTTTTGGTTCAAGATACCCAGAGCTCGTCCGACGCGCTTTTGGTCGACGCCTTTGGGGCCCTCAAGACCCGTCTGGAAAACCTTTCAAGGATTTTGGAAGGTCGTAAAGCTCAAGAAGAAAGGTTGAAATCGGCCCGGGAACGCTTGGAAGAAACTCTTCGGAAGGCGCAAGAACTTCAGCTTTTACACCAAAAACACAAAGATGCCGCAGAACAGCTTCAACAGCGTCTGAACGATCTGCAAAAAGAACGCCTTGAGGCTTTGGCCGGACAGACCGTTCTTGAACTGAGGGAAAGGTCGGCCTACCTCCACGAGAGGAAGAATCTCTTGGAAAAGCTTCAAGCCGGCGTAAAAGAAAGCGCTGTCTTCTCTGGGCCTCTCGAAGGAGAGGCTCTCCAAAACAGCAAAAATAAAATCAAGGACATCGACGCCTCGCTGGAGAGTCAAATTCAAGTCCTGGTTTCTTTGGAATCGCAAGAAGAAGTCCTGGTCGGCGAACTCGACAGGAATAAAACTGTCAAAAGTTATGAAGAGGCCCGGCATCAGCTCCTGGAGGGGCAGCCCTGTCCACTGTGCGGATCGCTGGACCATCCTTGGGTTAATCAGGCGCCGGCGGAGGTGGCACTGACGGAACTCCAGAAGGTTCGAGCCTTGAAGAAGACCCAACAGGATGCCGTTCAAAGCCTTCAAAACCAGAAAATGGCCCAGACGCAGATCCTGACTCAGCTGCAGACGCGCCGCGAGGAGGCCCAACGCCGGCAAAACGAACTCCAGAGCTTGATTGCGGGGACGCTTGCAGAGCTCGGTGTTTCTGAGCCCCTTTCCCAGGCTCTGCTGAACAGGTTGGTCGAAGAGCAGGGAATTGAGTCCCAGAAAATTCTGGCGCTTCAGGCACGTCTTGACCGGCTGGACTCCGAGGAGCGCCTTGCCCGCAAGGACCTTGAGGAAAAAACGATCATCGCCGAAAACGGCAAAACTTCTGCCCAGCGTGCCGCTTCCGACGCCCAGCTGGCCGAGCAGATTGTGGAACAAGCAGAACGAGAAGAACAAGCTCTAGGCGAACAGTTCGAGTCCCTGCATCGCCAGCTGTGCCGGGAACTCGCCCCCCTAGGGATCGAGGAGGTGGAGATTACCGAAGGGCTGAGGCTGGTTCGCAAGCTGGAAACTCGCCGCCAGGCCTGGCTGAACAACCAAAGCCGCCGGTTGGAGCTAGAAAAAAGCCAGGCGCTTTTGAAACAAAAAATTCAAGAGATCACGCAGCAAGAGGCGCTGACACAGGAACGGATCGGGAGGCTGAGCGAACGCTCCCTGAGCCAGAAGCAGGAGCTGGATCATCTGCAGAGGCAACGTCAGGAGCTCTTTGCGGATAAGGACCCTGCCGACGAAGAACGCCGTTTGCTTGAGGCCCTAGAGTCGAGCGATCAGGCGTTGCAGTCTGCCCTGGCTGAGGAACGTTCTGCGGCTCACGAGATCCAAGAAACTCAAAATCAGCGTGAGATACTCGGCGAGGCACTCAGAAAACGGGCTCTGCAGGTCGAAGAAGCCGAAAGGGATTTTCAGCGGCAAATGGCTGCCGCGGGCTTTTCCAGCGAGCAAGAATACCTTTCAGC
>JABEVL010000074.1 GCA_013043995.1 Spirochaetales bacterium
GGGTGACCCCCAGGGGTGTCGAAAGCGTTTGCAGGAGGTAGTAGAGGCCGACGCCGAGCGCCCACGAGACAAAGCTGATGAAGGTAAAAGTCCCGTTTCGCACGCGGTTAGTCTTGAGGAAAATCCAATCGGACAAAAGCACGGCGTAGAGCGGGGCAAACACGGCCCCCAGGATGTAGAGGAAATTTTGGTACTGGTCCATCGGAAAAATCAGCGCAAGGAGCAAACCGAAGCCGCCCAGAATCAACGCCATGGGCCGTTCAGGTGCTTTCTTGATCACGTTGCCGAACGAGATCCCCGATGAAACGACGTCCAAGAACCCCGAGGTGGCGGTCGAGATGGCGATGATGGCCAAACCGACGATTCCGAGGCCTGCCTTGATCATTTGCGCCGTGGGGTCCGAGGTACCCAGGCCGAGGGCCGAAAAAAGTCCGATCGAGTACATCCAGAGGCTGGCGATCACGTAGCCGAAAACGGCAGCCAGGTTGCCCGATTTGGTGCGCTGGGCACGGCGGGTGTAGTCGCCCACCAGCGGCAGCCAGGACAACGGCATCACCACGACGTACTCGATGGCGTCAGAAATGCGGAGGGGCTGCGGTGCCGAAGAAACAGCGGCCGGGACGGCGTGGGCGACGACCCAACCCAGAACCAGGGTCAAGCCGAAAACCAAAATCACGGCACTCGTGTTCAGCCATCGGATGCCCGTGAAACCGCTGGCGGTCCAAAGCAGGAGCAGGCATCCCAGGATGAGCTTCCAGGCCCAGGGGTTTTGCCAACCCCACAGCGCCTGCGAAATGGCGTTCAAACTCTGACTGCCCAAAATGACCATCACGGCCGTCCAGCCCACCAGCTGAAGAACGTTGATACTGCCGAAAAGTCTGGGGCCCGCTTTGCCGAAGGAAAGCTTGGAAACGCCAATGGCCGTGAGGCCTGTGCGGCTCGAGATCCATCCCGCACCGAAAAAAACTAGTCCGCCGACCAGGTGGCCGAACAGAATAACGGCCAGACCCAGGGGCCAACCCAGCGGGGCAAGAAACCCGCCGGTTAGAATTTCGGCCACAGAGATGGCCGCACCAAACCAGAGTGCCCCCAGGACGAACGAAGACAGCTTCGTGTCTGCCTTGACTTGGGGGGCTTCTTGAACGTGAACTTCACTCATAGAGGGGACTCCTCGCCTCCGTAGAGGCTCCAAAAATGATGGATGGGACCGACGCCGTGGCCCAGGGCGAGACCGTGCTCGATGCCGGTGGCGACGTAGGATTTTGCGCGGGTGACGGCCTGGGAAAGCTCGAGGCCCCTGGCCAAAAAGGCTGCGATGGCGCTGGAAAGCGAACACCCTGTGCCGTGGGTGTGACGGACGTCGAGGTGCTGACCGGGCAGAAAAAGGTTGCCCCCAGCACGGACAAGAACGTCAGTCGCATCGGTTTCGCGGTGTCCGCCTTTCACAAGGACCGCCCCGGCACCCAGGGCGCACAAGCGTTCTCCCGCCACGACCATCTCTTCCAGAGTACGCGGTAAAAAGCCCGAAAGGGCCTCGGTTTCAGGAAGGTTGGGCGTCAGAAGACCTGCCAGGGGCAGGAGTTCTTCAAGAAAGACTTCGACAGCATCCGGGGCCATCAGCGGGTGACCGCTCTTTGAAACCATCACGGGGTCAACGACGACCCAGCGCGGCCTGTACTGGCGAAGCCGCTGGGCGACGAGGCGGATCATCTTGGGTGTACCGAGCATGCCGACCTTGACCGCGTCCACGCGGATGTCGTCAAACACCGCGTCGATTTGGTCGCCTACAAACTCGGGGTCAACCTCTTGGACGGAATGAACGCCTTTCGTGTTTTGGGCCGTCAGGGCGGTAATCGCCGACATCCCAAAAACGCCGCAGGCACTCATGGCTTTCAGGTCGGCCTGGATGCCCGCACCACCGCTGGAATCGCTTCCGGCTATGGTCAGAACGTTGTGCATAGGATCTCCTTCGTAGAGATCCGGGAAAACGGGGGGGAAAAAGACTCGGGCTCACTCTTTCCTACGCCGGCATGACCCGGATCAGGTTCGTGGGTCAAAGACTTCGGCGCGTCTTTATCTCAGCCGGACTCATCCGGCTCCCCAAGGTGCTGTGAGGACAATTTAAGGACAATCCTGGGCCTTGGCAAGGGGCTGACCCCGAAATCCCTTGCACAAAAAAACTCCCAATCCTCTGACCTTCAACGCTGATAGTTTTGACAAAATTGAATAGGGATGATGAAACGTCCTCTGGGGAGGGAACAGGAGTTGAGGTTTAAATTGGGGGCGCCTGAGCGGCGGCGATGCTTTTGTTCTCGGGTTGTTCCAGCCCACACCCTCCGGACTTTCCCCGAAGGGCGTATTCGGGTTAAGATGGAGGTGTGGAAATCGACTTAGAAACCATTTCAAGCCAGTTCCCGGCCGCCGCGGAGTACCTGAGCAACCTCTTTTTGATCAACAGGGATTACGGTACGGTTTCCAATCAACGGCTGGCCGAATGGATGGGGGTTTCGACCCCGGCCGTCACCCAGGCGCTGGGACGTCTCAAAAAATTGGGTTTGGTCGATTACAAACGTTATGAGCCCGCGCAACTGACAGAAACGGGACGGATCTTTGCCCTGCGGGTCCTGAAAAGGCACTACCTGCTGGAGCATCTTCTGGTCCGGCTTTTGGACTTTCCCTGGGACAAGGCCGACCTGGAAGCGAGGGTTCTTCAGAATCAAATCTCCCAGGACCTGGAAAGGCATCTGGACGCCAAACTGGGTTACCCGCAGACTTGTCCCCACGGGAACCCCTTGCCGGGCGCCAGCATCGAAGCCAAACTGCTGAACGCTCCGCGGCTCCACCAGGCCCCTGCGGGAATTCGTATTTTGATTCTGCGCATCACCGAAGAAGGCGAAGCCATCCCCGCGATGCTCCCCTTCTGCCAAACTTACGGCATCAAGCCCGGCGGTCACTTTGAGGTTCAAACAGGGCCTCCCCACGGGGTCTCGCTGGCCGCTTTGGACGTCAAAACCCGCCAACCAAGCCCGCAGTCCTTTTTTTTGCCGCAGAATTTAGCTCAACACATCCGCTACGAGCCGATGGAACTTGAGTCCTGAGGGCGATCCTACTAAATTGTCCTAGGGAGTCTTTATGAAGATAGTTTCCTGGATCTGTTTGGTGGGCGTTTTGGCCGTTTCTGGCTGTGCCACCGATAACTTTGAAAACACGGGGCGCTCTTTGCCGCAACTTCCCCTGGCCCCCCTCTCTGTCCGTGCAGATGATGAGGTCTACGGTCTGCGGGTTGACCTGATCCGTGCCAAACACACCGTCGCTGACCTGATTTCAGACGGGCAAAATATCGACTCGGCGCAGTCCGAACGGCCCCAGCCCTATGATTTTTTGGGCGTTGACCTGGGGAACGGTCTTTTTTTAGATGAGA
>JABEVL010000075.1 GCA_013043995.1 Spirochaetales bacterium
CTTGGTGGTCAATACGGCCGATTACGCCTGGAGCGAAAACGTTCTGCTCAAGCCCGAGCACAGGAGTTATTCCCCCGCGTACTGGAAGAGCCGAATTCTGGCCCCTTCGATGTTCCTGGTTTTTTGGGGCATCAAAAAGCGTCTGCCGGGTCTTGAGCACCACAACCTGTATTTTAGCGCCGACTGGAACGACCACTTCAGCAAAATTTTCGACAAACCCTCTTGGCCCGAAAATCCCTGTTTCTACCTTTCTGCCATCACCAAGACCGATCCAATGATGGCACCCCACGGCAAAGAAAATCTTTTTCTGCTTATTCCTGCGGCGCCGGGCCTTCCCGATGGAGAGGCTTTTCGCTCGGACTACCTGGACAGGGCCCTGGGCCACGTCGAGGCGGTCACAGGCGAGCGTTTTCGCGATCAGATCGAGGTTCAACGAGTCTTTGCGCAGAGCGACTTTCAGCGGGACTACAACGCTTGGAACGGCACAGGGCTAGGTCTTGCGCACACCCTGTTCCAAACGGCGATCTTCCGCCCGGCTCGGCACAGCCGAAAACTCAAGAACCTCTTTTACTCCGGGCAGTACACCCACCCGGGAGTCGGGGTTCCCATGACCTTGATTTCATCGCAAGTCACCGTCGACGTGATCGGAAGGAGCTTTCTTCCATGACCCAGGACGCGGCCGTCAATCTGCAAACTGAAATTTTTCGCAGGGGGAGCCGAACCTATTTCAGGTCGAGCCATTTTTTTCCAGCTCAAGCCCGTTCGGATGTGACGGTCCTTTACGGCTTTGTCCGCGTTGCCGACGATTTTGTCGACGCGGTGCCGGCGAAATCCGAGGAATTCTTCAGGTTTTGTTCCGCGTTTCGTGGCGCCTGGCAGGGGGAGGCTTCGGGCGCTCCTGTGATCGACGATTTTATCGAACTGGCCCGGCGGAAAAACTTTCAGCTCAGCTGGATTGAAGATTTTTTGTCGGCCATGGAAGCGGATCTTGTCAAAAAGACGTACGACCACCTGGACGAGGTCCTGAGCTACGTTTGGGGTTCTGCCGAGGTCATCGGTCTGTTTTTGTGCCAGATCCTCGAACTTCCGCCCGAGTCGCATCAGGCTGCTTGCTTCCTGGGCCGGAGCATGCAGTTCATCAACTTTTTGCGCGACATTGCCGAAGATCACGGCCTTGGCCGCCGTTATTTCCCTCTCAGCGGAACGGGCCTATCTGACCTTTCTCCTGAATCCTGCCGAGAACGCCCCAAGGAATTCGAAGCCTTTGTACGCTCCCAGGCCGCATTGTACTCGGTTTGGCAAAAGGAAGGGGCCGCAGGGTATCACTGGATTCCCCGGCGATTCTTGATTCCTATCAAGACCGCTTCGGATCTTTACAACTGGACGGCTCAAAAAATCCAGCGCGACCCCTGGATCGTCTGGCGGAGAAAGGTTAAGCCGTCAAAAATTCGGGTTTTGGCAACGGCGTTCAAAAATTTCTTCTACGCTCCTCCCCGGCCAGAATCGCCCAAGGACCGCGCTTGAAAAAACACACCTACACCCTGATCGCCTTGGGAATACTCGCAGGTCCCCTGGCGTTCTCTTTTGAACCTCAGATTCATTTTTGGACGCATTGGCCTTCCCTTTTTGCGGCGACCTTGGTTATCGGGCTTGTGTTTGTCGTTTGGGACATCCTTGTCGTCAAACACGGTCACTGGCAGTTCAATCCCGAGTGGACGGGACGCTGGCGCCTGTTTGGCTTGCCCTTGGGCGAATACCTCTTTTTCCTGACAGTACCCTACGCGATGATCTTTGTTTACGAAGCCTTTCGCTTCCTCCTGCCCGACAGGATGCTTTTTCACGGTGAGGCGTCGAGTCTGTACGTTTTCTCAGCCCTAGCCATCGCCGCGGCGGCGGTCTGGCACCGCCAAGGTTACACGGTCTTGGCCCTGGTTTCCGCAGCTGTTTTTTTGACGACTACAGGTCTTGAAAGGTCTGCTCTGGTGGGCACAAGCGGCTTTTGGGTTTACATGATCTTTGGTTTTGCCGCGTTTGGGGTGGTCAACGGGGTGTACACCTCCTTGCCGACGATTCACTACACGCCCAAGGCCATCTGGGGCGTTCGGATAGGAACGATCCCCCTCGAGGATTTTTTCTACAATCTGAGCTATCTGGGGCTGATTCTGGATTTTTATTCGATCTTTCGTTCTTTAGGTCTTTCTTAACGGCGGTGGCGTTCTTGAAAAAGCCTTTTTCAATGCTGATCTTGATTGTAAGGAGAAAAATATGAAAATGCGTCAAATGGGCAAGACCGGTGTCGAGGTTTCGGCGATCGGCTTGGGCTGCATGGGGATGTCCGAGTTTTACGGCCCGTCCAAGGATGAAGATTCTATTGCATTGATCCGCCGAGCTGTGGACCTCGGGGTCAATTTTTTCGATACAGCGGATATGTACGGAGCCGGGCACAACGAGATGCTTGTCGGGCAAGCCCTTCGGGGAGGTCTGCGGGACAAGGTTGTCATTGCCACCAAGTTTGCCAATATGCGCCGGATCGACGGGGCTTTTCTGGGCGTGAACGGGCGCCCCGAGTACGTCAAGGCCGCCTGCGACATGAGCCTCAAGCGCCTGGGTGTCGATCATATCGATTTGTATTACCAGCACCGCGTCGATCCCGAGGTTCCGATCGAAGAAACCGTCGGGGCCATGGCCGAACTGGTCAAAGCAGGCAAGGTCCGCTGGCTGGGCCTTTCCGAGGCGGGAGCCAAAACTATCCGCAGGGCTCATGCGGTTCATCCGATCACAGCTTTACAGACAGAATACTCCCTGTGGTCGCGAGACGCCGAAGGCGAAATTCTGGACACCTGCCGGGAACTCGGCATCAGTTTTGTCGCCTACAGCCCTCTGGGGCGGGGGTTCTTGACGGGGGCTTTCCGCGACCCCAAGCAGTTCGGTGAAAAAGACTTTCGTTCGGTCAACCCCAGGATGTCCGGTGAGAATTTTCAAAAGAACCGTCGCTTTGCCGAAAGGATCGAAGCCATGGCCAAGAAAAAGGGCTGCTCAGCCGCCCAGCTTCCGCTGGCCTGGGTCCTTTCCCGCGGCGACGACGTCATTCCCATTCCAGGAACTCGCAGGGAAACCTACTTGAAAGAGAACCTTGCGGCGATAGATCTTAAGTTGAGCGTTGCCGAAGCCGAAGAACTGGCCTCGCTGGTGCCTCCCGAGGAAGTCGCCGGTACGCGCTACGACGAAGCCGGAATGAAGCGCGTCGGGCAATAAAGAACTTGTCTTCCTCGGCTCCATCACTTCCTCTCAGCCGCCTCGCCGCCCCGCTTTATGCCGAGAACCTCCTGCGGATCATTCTCGCTTTGATCGACACCTGGCAGATCGGTCTCTGGAATCAGCGGGGTGTGGCGGCAATGGGCGTGGCGATGCAGTTCATTTTCTTTGTCCAGCTGATGTACCAGATGGTCGCTATCGGGGCGAGCATCCTGATCTCACAGAACTTGGGTGCGTCCCAGAACACCGAGGCCCGAAAGACAGCCGCAGGTTCAATCTTGCTGGTCGCGGGCTTTGCCGTTGTTCTGAGCCTGGGTTTGGGTTGGGGTGCTCCTGTCATCGTCGGCCTGTACGGGCTGAATTCCGAGGTGGCGGAATTTACAACGACCTTTCTGGTTCTTTTTGGGGCAGGTTCCCTGACGACGGGTTTGAGTATCCTTTTTTCGACCCTTTTGCGCGTCTGGGGTCACACCCGAAGCCCCATGGTGGTGAACATCGCCGCCAGTGCCTTCAACGTCGGGGCCAACGCCCTGGTCTTGTTCGGCTGGTTCGGATTTCCTGTTCTGGGGATCGCCGGGGTGGCCTGGGCGACGGGCTTGGCCCAGGGCCTGGCCGCCTTGGCTCTGTGGGGAATCTTGCGTTCCCGCAGGGCCACAAGGATCGGTTGGAGTGACCTCAAGGAGGTCAAGGGTCCCGTATTCCGTTCTGTTTTGGCGGTAGGCATCCCCACGGCCGGGGAAAACCTTTCGTACAACCTGGCTCAAATCGTTAATCTCAGGGTGATTTCCTCGTTGGGAACCGAGTCCTTGACCGCTTATGTTTACGTTTTGAGTTGGTTGCGCTTTGTCTTCACACCCTCCCAAGCCCTAGGGTTCGGAGCTCAGACCAAGGTGGGTTGGTGGGTGGGCTCGGGGCATTTGGACCTGGCGTATCACAGGGTGCTCAAATGGTGCGCGGTGGGGGCCGGGATCTCGTTTGGCTTGGTGTCTGTTGTTTTTCTCTTTCACAAAGAGCTCATCGAAGTTTACACACGGGACCCCCGGATACTGGCCGTCGCCGGAACACTTTTTCTCATCGGCCTGGTTTACGAACCGGGAAGAAACCTCAACCTCGTCGTCATTCCGGCTCTCAAGGGCTCGGGTGACGTGCGCTACCCCGTCACGGTGGGCATCA
>JABEVL010000076.1 GCA_013043995.1 Spirochaetales bacterium
AGGCTGTCGGCGCGTGCTCCGTCGGTCAAAACAAGATTTTTGTTGGAAAGGTAGGCGTCGGTTTGAAAAGCCTGGGGCTGAACCTCGATCAGGCCCTGAAAGACAGTTCTGGCACGGTCCCGAACGGCACCTTTGTAAAGAGCGTTGCTCGACGTGCGCGGAGAGGCGTGATTTTGCACGATCCTCAGGTCCTTGTGCTGGTCGTTCACACCGAAGTACAAACCGTGGGCCCGCAAGGATGCCCCCTCGCCATTCAAGTCGACACGTAAACTCGTTTTAACCGTGTTACCGCCTAGGCAGGCGTTCCAGTGAAAGAGGTTGGCGTCGCGGCCCAAATGAGCCCGGGAGTGGTCGATCCACTCCACGCGGGTGCCATACTCTTGGACGTCGATCCAGTTCAGCACGGCCCCATCGTCCAGGGACGCGAAAGCCGCAGAATTGACCGTCGCATCCAGGCTGGCCGCACTCTTGCGGCGGACCACAACGGTCGCCTGACTCGATCTTCCCGCCCAAAGGATGAGCTGGGGACTGGCCAGAACGTTGGTACGGGTCTCTTCAAGCTCCAACAAAAAGGGTTCTTCGACGACAAGATTACCCGGGATGAGGAGAACGGCACCGGCTTCAACAAGAACAGCGTGCAAAGCGGGAAGTTTCACTTCAGCACCGCTCATCACGGTCTCAAGAACCGTCGCGAGGGCGTCGGGCTTAGCCGTTGCGGTTCCCCCAATCACGGCTTCGCGCAACGAGACCAGGCGCACTCCCTGTGCAGCGAGTTCAGGTTTCAGCCACACCGAAACGACAGAACCTCCCTGAAGGACCAAGCGCCCGGAAAAACCTGCCAAGGGGCTGCCGGCCTGGACAGTTTCTTGGGTCGCACTACCCAGTACCCGGTTTTCGATTTGAAAAGAAGCGATATCGGTCCTTTCCCAATCTTCATTCCGCCGCCCCGGCCAGGGCAAACCCGCCATCTCGGTCCTTGCGCGGGAACGAAGCTCCCTCATCCATTCGGGTTCGCCGGGCCAGCCGGAAAATGTATTGATGTTCAAACTCACTGATTTTTCCTTACCGGTCAACCGACCGAACCTTCCATCTCCAGCTCGATCAGGCGATTGAGCTCGATGGCGTATTCCATGGGAAGCTGCTTGACCAAAGGATCGATAAATCCGTTGACGATCATCATTCCGGCTTCTTCTTCGCTGATACCCCGGCTCATCAAGTACAGGAGCTGATCTTCGCTGATTTTCGAAACCTTGGCCTCGTGCTCCATGCTGACGTCGTTGGTCTGGATGTCCATCACGGGGTAGGTGTTCGTTTTTGCGGACGGGTCCAGCAAAAGAGCGTCGCACTCCACCTTGGAACGGATGTTGTGCAAGCCGGCACCGGCCTTGATCAATCCCCTGTAACTGGAGATCCCACCCGCCTTGGAGATGGACTTTGCCGTGACAACGCTCGACGTATTGGAAGCCAGGTGGACAATTTTGGCTCCGGTGTCCTGCTCCTGTCCCTTGTTCGCAAAAGCGATCGACAGGACTTCGCCGTGGGCCCCCTCCCCCATCAGAAAAACGGCGGGGTACTTCATCGTCACCTTGGAGCCGATGTTGCCATCCACCCATTCCATGGTGGCATTTTCATAGGCAAAGGCGCGTTTGGTGACGAGGTTGTACATGTTGTTCGACCAGTTCTGAACCGTTGAGTAACGGACGCGGGCTCCAGGCAAGGCAATGATTTCGACGACGGCTGAATGCAGACTGTCCTTGGTGAAAGTAGGTGCCGTGCAGCCTTCGATGTAGTGCACAAAGGCCCCCTCATCGACGACAATCAGAGTCCTTTCAAACTGGCCGAAACTTTTCGTGTTCACACGAAAGTAGGCTTGAAGGGGAATGTCGATTTTGACCCCGGGCGGCACGTAGATGAAAGAGCCGCCCGACCAGACTGCAGTGTTGAGGGCTGCAAATTTGTTGTCGTTGTAGGGAATGACCGTGCCAAAGTATTTTTTGACAATTTCGGGGTGCTCACGCACAGCGGTTTCAGGGTCGGAAAAAAGAACCCCTTTTTCTTCGAGGTCCTTTCGAATGTTGTGGTAGACCACCTCAGAATCGTACTGAGCGCCCACACCCGCCAGAAACTTTTTTTCAGCCTCGGGGATGCCCAAACGGTCGTAGGTTTTCCTGATCTCGTCGGGCAGATCCTCCCAAGTCATCGACTGTTCTTCGGTGGGCTTCACGTAGTAGTAGATTTCCTCAAAGTCGATATCCGCCAGATGCGCGCCCCAGTGGGGCATGGGCAATTTCCGAAAGGTTTCAAGGGCTCTCAGACGGAAATCCAGCATCCATCGCGGTTCATTTTTGGCTTGGCTGATCTGCCGAACCACCTTTTCGCTCAGTCCCTTTTCAGCCTTCAGGACACCCGTTTCGGGCATCGAAAAGCCATACTTGTAATCTGTGCCGAAGTCGGCCAAAACAGTTTCACTCGACATCGTGGACTCCTTTTAGGCTCCGAACTGTTCTTTGATCCAGTCGTAGCCCTTTTCTTCAAGCTGACGCACTAAATCCGAACCGCCGCTTGTGACGATTTTTCCTTTGTACAGAACGTGGACTTTATCGGGGTTCACGTAGTTCAAAATTCTTTGATAGTGGGTGATGACCAGGCCGCTAAAGTCGGGACCTTTCAGACGGTTAATCCCCTTCGAGACCACCTTCAGGGCATCGATGTCGAGTCCCGAATCCGTTTCATCAAACAGGGCCAGGCTGGGCTTGAGCGTGAGGAGCTGGAGGATTTCCATTCTCTTTTTTTCACCGCCCGAAAAACCCTCATTCAGGTATCGGTTGATAAAATTGGGATCCATTTCCAAAAAGCTCATGTCTTCGCGGACGGTTTTAAGAAACTGCGTCACGTTAAACTTGAGGCCGCGTGCCGTTGCCTGAATTTCAGTAGCGCGCTTGAGGAACTTTCCGACTGTGACGCCAGGAATTTCGACGGGGTACTGAAAGGCCAGAAAGAGACCGGCCTTGGCCCTTTCGGGGACGTCCAGTTCAAGGATGTTCACGCCGTTCAAGTGGACAGAACCGGCTGTCACCTTATACTTAGGG
>JABEVL010000077.1 GCA_013043995.1 Spirochaetales bacterium
CCAGAGAGAGCAAAAATCGCGAAGAGCCGCGTAAGCCATTTTCCTCCCAGGGAGAAAGGATCGCCGCCGCCGCCGCCGCTGTCGGGGCTTCGCGGGGAAAACGCGGCCGTCCCGGACCCAAGCCAGCCCTCCCCGGTCAAAAAAATCCCGCCCAACCGGTTCGTGCGGCTTCGGCAAAAGATGCCCGCCCCCGGACGGAACGTCCCGCGCACGAAAATTCGCGTTCGGATCGTTCACGAACGAAGTCGCCGGCCGCGATCAAGGACCGTCTTGACTACTACAAATCGAAATACGGCGAGGATTTCAAGGCCGTTCACGTGGAAAATGAACCCAAGAAGAAGTTGGGACTCTTGGACCGCTTGGCGGGTCTTTTTGGGAAAAAGAAAAAAACAGGAGAATAGTTATGGGGCCCATCGTCGTCCTTTTGGCGCCGGGCTTTGAAGAAACCGAAGCCATCTTCCCCGTCGATCTTTTGCGCAGGGCGGGGCTTCCCGTCCTGACGGCGGGTCTGTCCGGTCCGGGAGTTACGGGTTCCCACGGTTTAACCATCACCCCGGATCTCCTCCTTGAGGACCTTGACCAGGCGCCCTCTGCCGTTGTTTTGCCCGGAGGAATGCCGGGAGCGTCGAACCTGTATGCTTCACAAGACGTGCGAAACCTCCTGGAGCGCGCTTTCAGGGAGGAACTTTGGGTAGGGGCAATCTGCGCCGCCCCTGCCGTTGTCCTCGCCCAGCTGGGCTACCTCAAAAACAAGAGCTTCACCTGTTTCCCCGACTTTGTCGCCCAAGCGAGCAGCTTGGGGGGGCGATGGGTTGACCGCGATGTGGTCCTCGACGGCAAACTGATCACCAGCCGCGGCGTTGGTACGGCCCATCTATTTGGTCTGCAACTGATCAGTGCCCTGGCTTCTTCTGAAAAAGCCCAGGCCGTTGCAGCAAGGGCTGTCCTACAAATCTGACGGGCCTGTTCAGTCAGTTTTTCCCTTCAGGTCAGCCAGAACCTCCACAAAAGTTCAACCTTTCGTGGAGGTGGTAAATTATGGGGCCTTGGCCAGGATGGATTTGACCGCAGGGTTCTTGGCGAGTTCTTTTTCAAGGGCCCTCGCCCTCTCTTTATTGACGTAGGTAGGGTTCTCAAAAGAGTAGGTGAAGTTCGTGTGAATATCGTAGGTCCCCTTGGTGATGGCGTAGGTGTCTTCGGTCATGACGAGTTCTTCGTCGGTGGGAATGACAAAAACCTTGATGGGGGAGTGATCGGCGCTGATGAGGGTTTCGGCATTTCGGGTTCTTGAAAGTTTGTTCTTATCCGGATCAAGAAAAATACCCAGATTCTCAAGCCCTTTGAGGGCTTCCTCACGGATCTGGTAAGCCATTTCTCCTACTCCGGCCGTAAAAACAACCGCATCAACCCGGCCGAGGGCCGCCATGTAGCTTCCGATGTATTTTTTTAGCCTGTAGCCCTCGATCTGCCGTGCCAAAAGACTGTTGGCGTCGCCTTCGTCCGCTGCCTTGTTCATATCGCGGCGGTCAGAAAACTTTTGGGTTATCCCCAAAATCCCTGATTTTTTGTTCAACTCATTTTCAACTTCTTGACTCGTCAACCCTGATCTTCGGCAGATATAGTTGATGATGGCGGGGTCAATGTCGCCCGACCGTGTGCCCATGACCAAGCCTTCCAGGGGGGTCAATCCCATCGACGTGTCGTAGGCGCTGCCATTTTTGACAGCACTCATGGACGCACCGTTGCCCACGTGGGCAATGATCAGATTGGTGTCTGCGGGTTTTTTTCCTAAGAGTACGGAGGCTCTTTTTGCTGTGTACAAAAAGGACGTTCCATGAAACCCGTACCGGCGGACGCCATAAAAGCTGTACCAGTTGTAGGGAACGGCGTAAACGTAGGAAGACGCGGGCATCGTCTGGTGCCAAGCTGTATCGAGAACCGCCACCTGAGGCACGCCGGGTAAAACCTTTTGCGCCGCTTCAATGCCCGAAATATTGGCAGGAAGGTGGAGCGGCCCCAGGTCGATGAGCTCTCGGAAAGTTTGAAGTGATTCTGGGGTGATCAGAACCGACTTGGCAAATTTTTGCCCCCCGTGAAGGACTCGGTGACCGACGGCCATGACGTCTTTCAGGGCTTTAACGACCCCTGTTTTGGGACCTGTGATCGTTTCCAGAATCAGCTGTACCGCCGTTTCATGATCTAGAATTTCTTTAGTGACCGTGTACGTCTCACTGTGGTGGGCGCTGTGTTCAAGAACTGCTTCAGAAGTGCCGACGCGTTCCACCAAACCCCGAGCCAAAACGACGTGATCGTTCCACTCGTAGACCTGGTATTTGACCGACGAACTGCCGCAGTTCAGCGTTAGAATAACCATGATACCTCCGCGTTCAGTCTGTCACGAACACCATGAAACATCAAGTTCTCTGAAGCAGTCCGACCGCTTTGCCCGTTGATTCTTTCATGGGTTATCTTTACGGCCGCGTCCTTTTTGGGGTGTTCTTGTTGGGTTCCCTGGGAATTGTTGCGCCGCTTCAGGCGGATTCACCCCAAGAAAAAATCCTGGAAGTCGAAACGCGCTTTACGGCCGTCGACGGTTCGTTGAGCAGGGCCAGGTCGCGGACCGACGGCCCTGGTTGGTCGGCTTGGGCGGGCTGGAAAAATAGCGGTGCAACGTTTTTGGCTCTTCGGGCCGGCTCCTTGCTGGTAGGCCCACTCCGGCTTGGTTCAGAGCGCGCAGATCACAGATCGATTTTCATCGACACCAACGCCGGCGACGGTTCCGTAGGCATCGCCTGGGCTGGGGACTCTCCATTCAATTTGTGGGCCCGGCAGAACGGGACGCTTTCAAACTTTGGCGGTCAGGTCTTTTTTTTCAGCAGTTTGTGGGGCTTGGGAGGTTCTTTCGAAAGGAGTTTTGATTTGAGTTGGGGAACAGAGGATCCCTGGTTCGATCTTTTACGATGGGGAGGTCGGTGGGGTGGAAAATCTTGGTGGGTCGACGG
>JABEVL010000078.1 GCA_013043995.1 Spirochaetales bacterium
GGTCGGGTTGAATACCGTCATAAGAAACCCCGTCGAACCGGGGGTTAAACTCGTCACAGGGATCGTTTGCATTCCGGTAGAAGTCAACGTCGGCACAAGGGGGCTACCGTCCAGATTTTGAAAATAAAGCGTTGGTCCCGTTCCTCCCGACGGCGGGGCACCCAGAACTAACGCCGTTGAATCGCTCAGGTCAAAGTCCAGCGTCTGCGCGCCGTTCGCCGGAAAAGTCGTATCGACCCAAGGCTGCCACGAGTTCACCGGGATCGTTGTGGGCGGTACCAAATTCAAAGTGGCTAGAGCTGTTCCGGACCCCACGGTGAAATTCGTGCTTGCGCTTCCCGTTAGACTGCCGCCCTGCGCCGTGAAGGCCTGGACGGTGATCTGGTAGGTGCCGCCCACGATCAGGCTAAGGTTCACACTTGCTGTACCGTTGGCAGCACTAACCGGCTGGCTCACCGTCTGGGTGTCCAGGGTACCATCCACAGCCGTAACGGTCACCCAGTTGCTGTTGGGCAACAAAAGACGGGCAGGGCCCGAATTCGTTGCGCTTGTGACGGCACTGGGCCAAGTGAGCTGTAGGCTGACCTGAGCTCTGGAACCCTGTGATGTCAAGGAGGGACTCTGGCACGAGCTAACAAGGATCAAGGCCAGACTCAATAAAACCCAAGATTTAAAATGAAACATCACGCTCTCCTGAACAAAACAACAATCGTATTCAATTTAGCGCAATTTCTCAAAAATTCCTAGTTCTCCCCCTCGAAAGAGGTCGAAATCCTCAAGACCCCTCTCTGTCAACATGGAAGTTTCCCTCGGCAGGAGCACCACCAAGACGCTCGCCAAGGTTGCAAACCACTTTGCCAAAAAATCTCCATCGGGTTGCTTTGAAATTGACGAAAATAACAGGCGGGGCTACCTTCGTAATTTTCCTGTCGAAGAGGTCTGGGGCGTTGGGCGGGCGACGGCAAGTTTTCTCAAAACTTTAGGCGTTCAAACGGCAGGGCAGTTCATCGAAATGGACGATGATTTTTTGAGCCCGCGAACCAGTATTACCCTTTTTCGGACGCTCTGGAAACTTCGCGGGCTGGCTTCCCTTGACCACGAAACTCAAGAATCCAAAAAGATGATCCTCTCTTCGAGGAGTTTTTCACGGTCTGTGACTCAACGGATCGACCTGCGCGAAGCGGCAGCAGATGACGCTTCCCAAGCTGCTGAAAAACTTCGCCAGCAAGGCTCCACGTGCTCTGCCGTCGAGGTTTCATCACGATAAACGGCTTTCGCGAAGATCAACCCCAATACTCCCAGTCCACCGCTGTCAGGTTGCCCGCCCCTCCCTACGCCCGAACCTCTTGTGCAATCCGTGGGCTGGAGCGGATTTACAAAACGGGCTATTACTACCAGAAAGTCGGCGTTGTCCTCCTCGATCCCGTCCAGAAAAGCGAGCTTCAGCAAGGGACTCCTTCAAGATGACAGGAGATCGGAGCCAGGCAGAAGAAAGATTTCAACTCTTTTTAACTTTTGGATTGGCGCGGTTTTTCCTTTGAACTTTCGCCGATCTGCGTTTCCAAGGCCTTTATTCGGCTTTTAATATCAACGTCGTCTTGAACTCTTAACGCTTTTTCAAGATGGAACAAGGCCATACCGGGATTCGACAGTTTATACTGATATAAATCGGCCAAAGTTAACTCGACAGCAAAAATTGGTTCCTTGTTTTTTGACATTTTCTCAAGGATTTCCACAGCTTTCCGTGGCTCTCCCTGACGTGTCAGCATGATGCTTTCAAGGTAAAGAGAAACCGAATTATCGGGGCGAAGCTTTTGAAGCCTCAGAAAATAAGATTTGGCGTGCAGCCATTCACGTTTCTGGATGGCATTTGAGAAATCGTCGAGGATTTCCTCGAAGTTTGACATCTGGATGTAGACAATCTGAGTCGGACGGACAAACGAAAAAGTCCAGGTGAAAGGCTCATAGCTGGGTTTAGTGAAAAGAAGGCTGACCTTACCGTAGGGGACACCGGATAAAAAATACCTTCCATGCAAATCAGTGAGCGTCGATTCGACGATTTTTCCCTGGCTGACAAGATCAACAGAAACGTCAAGGACGGGCATCCTGTTTTCGTTATAAACCATTCCGCGCAGCACAGCCGTTTCGCCCAAAATGGGTGTCGAGGCGCAACCTGTAATAGAAAAAAGCAAGGTCAGCCCAACAATGAGGCAACTAACGAAGCACTTCATAACGTCCTCCAGGTCCGGTGAGGGTAAAAGCATGGTCCCCAACAGCCTCGAGCAGCCAACCTTTGGTTTTCTGCCCGGGATGAAGGATAAGAATCTGGCCGGTCGACTTCAGTTTAAAAAAATAACTCGCTTGTGAATGAGCATCTTTGTAGGAACCCAGGAACATCAGGCTTGTTTTATCAACACTCACAGCTCGTGCTATGGGCATCGTCCTCTTGAAACTCCCGTAAGGACGAATCCAGGGCAGGCTTAAAGTCTCCGCGCTGACGGGTGGAGGAAGATCCGTCTTTTCGATCTCTAACTTTGACGTGCTCAGCTTGGGGGGCCCGATAAAGCTCGAGCGAGTCTGCGAAATGCCCCATACTCCCAAAAGAAAAATTCCAACACTTCCAAAGAAAAAAAATTTAGGAGAAAACGACATAACCAACCTCAAAACTAATGCCGTATTTCGTTCCTCTTTTCCGCACAAGGTCGAGCGAGCGGAATAAAACTTTGGAGTCCGCTTTTCTTAATTCAAGAAGAAAGTCAAACCATTCTTGAATCGACCCTTCGGCTTGATAGCGCACCCACTCTTGAGTCTCGGTTGAACCTGTCACTTGAGTCTCAAGAACGCTCACTCCAGCTAAGCGTAGCTGGGTCTGCACCTCGGCCGCCAAGGTCAAAACGCTGGGCAACGGACCTGTCGGCCAAAAGTGGGCTTTCAGGTGCTCCAGGCTTGA
This sequence comes from Spirochaetales bacterium, assembly GCA_013043995.1. Taxonomy (GTDB): domain Bacteria; phylum Spirochaetota; class Spirochaetia; order JABEVK01; family JABEVK01; genus JABEVK01. The sequence goes on from JABEVL010000078.1 coordinate 2,951, forward strand.
ATGACCAGCAGATGTTTTCAAGAGGGCTCTTGAAAGCTGCAGGGCACGGCCCTGGAGGGAGGAAAACTCGGTGTCGAGTTCTGAAAGCCTACCCAGAAACGTCCCCAAACCCCAAAAAGCTCCAAGAGCACCCAGGAGAACGAGAAAAATAATTACTAAAGCACGTTCCCTACGAGTCAATCGAGAGGTCTCCTTCGACGGTAAAAATTTCAGAACTGCCTAAGGGAGTCCGTATATCATCGATCTTTAAGTCCTTAAACCAAGGGTCTTCAGTAAGGTGCCTGAGACTCGTCAGCGCAGAGGGACTTTCGGCGGTTATCGTGAGCTTGTTCTGGCTCCAGCTCAGCTCTAAAATCTTGGTTCCATCATTTTTCCAAACTTTAGACAGGTGAAGAAAAAGGCCAGGAACCGGTACACCCTGGAGTTTGAGCATTTTAAGCAGAACCTCCTGCGAAGTCGGTGCCATCGACAATTTACTGGCCTGACTCACCCACGTTTTCCACTCGGAGTTTCTTTTCTCGCGAAGGGCAAGCACGTTCCACGCGGAAAGAGACAGCAAAACGAGCCCTGCGATCAGCAAAAAAGACGCAGCAATGTTCAAAAGGTACCTGGGCTGCGGTTTTTCCCACCGAACCAAGGTCTTGAGCAGCCGCACCTGCACCTGCGGCACAGGTTGGAACTCGGACAGCTCTGAACCTAACGGGAAGGCCGAATCCGGAGCCCATGCAACAACCTGAGCCTCGGGGTATAAATCCCGGATTCGAGCGGGCATCGTGAGGTCGTTGACCGAAACGGGCGAAGTGGAGACTTTGAGTACGCCGTTTTCATAGACGAAACACTCAAGCCCCTCCGGCGCTGACACAAACAAGAGGACCTGAGCCTGAAACCCTTTCGGCAAAACCGGGGGAACCCCTACGCGAAGCTGCCGCGAAAAAGGTGCAAGCCCTTCGTATTTGGCCTTGGGAACCAAAAAGACCGCGCCATAATTTTTATTGGAAGAACGAAATAAACGTGAATTTAAGACATACGAATCGAGTGACAAGGGAAGTTCCGATTGCACTTTGTATCTCAAAGAAGGTTCAACTTCGTTGGGCTTCAAGGCGGGAAGTTCAAAAATAAAAGTTTGAACCAACTGCCGTGAAAGCAAGATGATTTGTGATTTATCGTTGTTCTGTTCAGCGTTAGAATACCAACAAACTTTTTCGCTCATGACGGTATCCATTGGGTTTTCAAAATTCTTATCGTGAGATCTGGGGGTGAATCATTCGAGTAAGCTACCCAGGCCACAAACTTAAATTGTTTTTCATGTTCAGGGATTATACCCTGAATAAAGTGTGTTCTTGTTCCGAGATATTGCATGATCAGTGATTTCTTATCGAGGTTAAGTGCGGACGCCAGACTCTGAGGCGTCCAAGGTTTGGTATTTCTTCCAGCGACAAGAATTTGAAGTTTTTGATCGGGCTGACTTACCTTAAGGTCAGGATCTTCGAGAATGGCCTGCAACACCGGGACACTCGCTGTGTTCACGTCTAATTCCGGGGCGGTCGTTACGAGGACTCCGATGGCGTCTTTTTCGCTTCCAGCCACGATATCCCAGTCGGAGTCGCTCAGCACCTGCTGGTTTGTTCTGTACCCTCGAAGTGCCTCCCGAATGGTCGCTGCGACTGACTTGCTTCCAAGTCGCTCAGCCAGCACCTTTTCCAGCATGATCTCATCCGCCGTATTCACGTTGAAGGTCGAGTAAACACAATATATCTGGTTGAGTGCTGCGGGCTGAAAGTAGTCTTTGTAGTCACCCAGGTGCGCGAATGGTCCTTTTAGCGATCGGTAACCCGTGAATTCTGGCACGGTTTTGCCGAACAAAGTATTGATGAGCGCACTGTCTTGAAGCAAAAAGGGCGAGATTGAGTTGAGATTTAACCGTGCCGACAGTGAGATAAGCTCAGTCCCCGCAGGAAATTTTTTAGATTCGGCCGACTGCCATTGGTCAAAGGTTTGATCGTCGGCGTTCCAGGTTGTTTTTAACAGCGTCAAAATTCTTGAAACATCTCCCCAGGCATCGGCTCTCATTGAGGCTATTTTCTGCACCCGACGATCTGACAAGAGAACCTGCTGGGAACTGGTCAGAGCTCCCCCCAAAATGACCAGGGCCAAGACAAAAAATGTGACAGCCGCAAGTGTGGCGAATCCTTTAAGACGGCTCACAGCAACTCCCCGCCCCAGGCTGCGTGCAGGCTTTGTTTGCGTCCGTTTTCCTCCCAGGAAACTGCCAAACCAATCACTCTCTTCTCTTTTTTCCACCAAGAGATCGTTAGATTGGGCAAAGAAGGAATTCTGAACTGGGACTTCGGTGTCTTGATGACCAGCGTGTCATCGTCCAGCTTTTTGAAAACGAGGTATTCCTTGGCTTTTCCCTTCCAAAAGCTGATCTTCCATTCTTGATCATCCCTTTGAGCAAAATTTTCGGGGTTGACCCAATAGGGGGGCTGCACGTCTGCGGTGAACTGCGGCAAGGCTGACAGTAAGGTGAGTTGGGCCTGCTGTGCAGCGGTACGGGTTTCGTGCGCCATATCCGCGTGAGTTGTCCCCCAGTAGAGGGGAAAAATCAAACTGGCAAAAAGGATCAAAAGGATGATGGTAACGATCACTTCGACAAAAGTGAACGCAGCTAGCCTGAATTGCGATGCGAAGTTAGAACCAGACTGCGAAGGAAGCAAGATCTGTTTCCTGGACCAGACGATCAATACGTTGGGATTGTAAATTATCCAGCCGAGCTACCGTTGAAAATGACGCCGCCACTGCAAGGGAAACCACAGCTAAAATGAGAATTCCCACAAAGGCGTCAACCATCCCAAAACCCCGGAGTCTAATTGGCCGACGAGATATCTGCATTATTCCCAGTGCCCCCTTCTGCACCATCGGCCCCCAGGCTCAGAACCTCAAAAGGCAGACCGTTCGGACCTGGTACTTTGAGGACGTAGGGATGATTCCAGGGGTCATACGGAATCGGCTTGGCAACGTACGGGCCGTTCCAACCTTCTACACCCGCCGGTTTTTCCCAAAGTGCAGCCAGGCCCTGTTGCGGCGTGGGGTAGGCCTTGCAGTCGATGTAGTACGCGTTGAGGGCAAGCGCCAGGGTTTCAACCTGCGTTCGTGCTGTAGCTTGCTTGGCTTGGTCGATGTACTTTGTTGCCATAAAGGCAACAGCGGAAGTCAGAAGCAAGATGATCCCGATCGAAATGATAATTTCAATAAAGGTCCATCCCGCCAACCGTTGCCGAGGAAGGTTTTGACGAATAAAGCGCATGGACAACATTAGAGTAAATTTCCCATCATTGTAAAGATAGGCGTAATAAAGGTCAGAATCAGTGTCAAAAAGATACCTCCAACAACAACGATCAAGGTTGGTTCAGCAAGGTTCATCAACCTTGAGTAAAATTTATCTGTTTCTTTCTGGTAAAAGCCCCTCACCTGGGTGAAACTCCGCACAAGATCATGGGCTCCTTCCCCTACAGCCATCCAGCCGATCAGAACCTGGGGAAAGATTTTTTCTTGCAAAAGCGCCTGCGAAAGAGGAACCCCTTTGACGACACTTTCGCGCGATCGCAATAGTCCTTCCCTAAATCGCAGGTTCCCCACAACCCAAGCGCTTTCCGTCAGGGCTTCTTCGAGAGAATAGCTTGAATTCAGTAATGTTTCCATAGCAAAGGCAAAGTTCAAACCAAACGCAAAGTGATAAAAAGTCTTTAGCCAGGGGAGATTTAGCAAGAAACCGTCGAGCTGTTTGGCCCAGGCGATGTTTTTTGAACGCAAGCCGACCGCAAAGACGGCGAACAGCCCCAAGATGACAAGAATTGCGACGATGACGGCGGCTCCAACTTGAAAATTGCTCACATTAATCTTGTAAAGCTCAGCTGCTTTTGGGTTCATGGATGAAATCATTCCTGTAAGGCTAGGCAGAACAAAGGTTGCCAAAAGGACCAAACCCACCAAGGCAACAACGAGTATAAATGCCGGATAAACGAGGGCACTGATTGTTTTATCGCGCAGTGTTTGCCTGCCCGCCAAGTATTCGCTTAAACGCGAAAAAATCGTCCCAAGATCTCCTGTTTTTTCCCCGATTCGAACGAGCCCGAGGTACAAGGATGAAAACCCGGACTTCCATGTGGATAAAACCTCAAATAAGCTATCTCCCTTGCCTACCCGTTCTTCTACCTCATGGAGCAAGGGTGCGACAGAGGTTCCGCCAAGTTTTTTGGCGATCGTCAACGCTTCCTTGAGCCGCAAGCCGTTCGCCATCAGCGTTGCCAAGATCTGAGTAAATTCAAGTACGACTGCAGGTTTTAGACGTTTGACAGGAACCGCCAAACTTGACGATACGGGCTGAACAGAAAGAATGAAAAAACCTTCTTGATTGAGATCTCGCACAACGGCCGTCGGATGCGCAGCATCCCGCCTGATCACAAGACGATTTCCCTTGCTGTCCATGACGCGGCAAACAAAACTACTCATCTTGAAAGTACCGCACGCTCAACCTCGTCGATTGTCGTAATTCCATCGGACAATTTTCTCAGCGTATCATCCAGGAGAAAAATGGCTTTTTTTTTGCGGAAATATTCTTCCATTTCACGCCGTTTCCCCCCCTGAACGATCATCTCCTCGACCGCGTCATCGATCTGGAAAATTTCAGCAATCACCGTTCGCCCTTTGTAGCCCGATTGGGCACATTCAGGGCAACCCTCGCCTTTAAACAAAGGTGGTAGAGCTTTTCCCAGTCGTGAACTTAACCAAGCTTTTTGTGAGGGCGTAGGGGTTGCGGGTTTTCGACAAGCTGGACAGATCTTTCTGACAAGGCGCTGGGCCGCAACCGCCCTCAAGACGGCACCCAAAAGGTAGGGCTCGGCACCCATGTTGGTCAGACGGGGAATGGCCCCAAGGGCATCGTTCGTGTGGAGTGTTGAAAGGACAAGGTGTCCCGTCAAGGCGCTTCTCAAGGATAATTCTGCCGTTTTGCGATCGCGGATTTCACCGACCATGAGAATATTGGGGTCTTGACGCAACAGCCGTCTAAGGATTGTGTCGAAGCTTAAACCGATGGCCTCGTTAGTCTGGATCTGATTGACACCATCTAGGATATTTTCAACAGGATCCTCGATGGTGATTACCTTTTTATCTTCTGTGGAAAGCTCGCGGATCAGGGCGTTCAGCGTTGTTGTTTTTCCGCTGCCCGTGGGGCCGGTGATCAGAATTAAACCGTTGCTGGATTTCGAACAGCTTCGTAGCGGCTCAAGATAATCCGAAGAAAATCCGAGGTTTTCCAAACTCTGGACCTCGCCCTGCCGCTGGAAAAGGCGCAACACTATCGATTCTCCATCGGTCAGCGGCACAATTGAAACACGAAACTCAACGTCTCGCCCCCCCGCGTTGACCGAAAGTCTGCCGTCTTGGGGTTGTCGGCGCTCAATGATGTTGAGGTTGGCCATCACTTTGATCCGGGAGGATAAACTTGGAAAAATATTACGCGGGAGCGTTCTGCCTGTTCTCAGAACACCATCCACCCGGTATCTCACCCGAACTTGTCGAGGCAGCGCCTCAAAATGAATATCTGAACAGCCCAAACGGATGCCTTCTAACAAAATATTGTTGACCAAATTGACGACGGGGGCATCGTTCGCCAGTTTGTCGAGCAGGAGTTTTTCGTCAGCTACCTGGTCAGACTGAGATTGCACCTGAGAGTATTGCCGGCTCAAGAATTCGGCCAGTTCTTGTTGGTCAATCAATAAAAACTCAAGTGGTTCAGGGAAGAAATACGCCAGTTCCGCTTTGAGCTTCTCGTTGTGTTCATCAACAAGACCGACAAGAATTCTCGATTCGTTCTGGGAGAGTTTCAAGGCTCCCCGACTTTCGATAAACTCCAGCGGAAATTGTTCTTCCCCTTCTGGCAAGGGGAAGAAATCAGCCAAGTGGTTCATCGAAAGTCCTTTTGGAAACGCCGGTAGTACATTGTGATTCGTTCGTCAGGCGAAAGAACCTGCTCATCGGGTTTATCAAGAATAGGAACGATGTAAATGGTGAATTCAGTGTGCTGAACCTGCTCGGTTTTGCCCTGAAAAAGCAAACCCAGCAATGGAATATCACTCAGGATAGGCGTTTTGGTCAGCGTGACAGTTTTGTCGTCCTCTTTTAGCCCACCGATGACGAGCGGCTGCCCTGAGGGCATCCGAACTTCGGTTGAAAGTTTTTTTTCTGTTGTATTAGGAGGTAACGTGCTTGACGACGAAGAAGAGGACGGTTCTTGTCGCGATAGTGTGGCGTCGACCTTGAGCGTAACCATGTTGTCGGAAGATATCCAGCCTTCCAGGTTGAGGATCAAACCGCTGGAAAGTTGATTGATCGAACCGACAACCGTGGCACTACCCGTCGTGCTAATCTCGTTCGAGGCGTAGTAGGTGCTCACGGTGTTCTGAAAGGAAACTTTTTCACCAGACAGTCCGTTAAGGGTCGTGTCCGCCACAACACGGGCATCATTGTTCGTTATGGCTGCGTTGAGGTTCATTCCGAACCCCACGCCAAAATTCCCGACGACATCAAAATTAAAATTGAGCAGCTGCCCCAGAGCCCCGCTGAAAGCCTGCCCCTGATCACCTGCTTGGATTGTCATGTTCGGGGTGAAAGTTGAGGTTTTTCCATCGTCAAATTGAAGAACAAGAAGCTCATACCTCAGTAATGGACGGGGAACATCGATCACTTCCAGGTCTTTCTTAAAACGCTGCAAAAGGTCTGGAGAGCCTCTGAAAAAAACAAGGGTAGGATCACTAGTTTTAATGACATTTGCCGCGGTTACCGATGGCGGCAATTTCGCCAACAAGTCGTCAGCCTTCATAAATCTCAACCTGATCGGCGTATCCTGAACGGGTCGATCCACCATGTGAACAAAGTTGATAAAGTCCTGCTCCCTTTCTTTGGGCAAAGTCACGATCAACGAGGTTTTATTCGGCAAAGCGTGCGGATCAAATCCAGCAAGATCAGCGGGAAGCAACGGGATGACCTCGTCTGCCTTGACATAATTCAAGTCAACCCTAATCGTTACTCCATCTTTTGACGGTTTATCGATGAGATTGATGAAGTTCCAGATAGGTTTGATTTGCTCAAGGCTACCGGAAAGCACGATTTTATTTCCTTTATCATCGAGCCTGAAAAAATTATTCAGATTCAAACTAGGAGGGAGGAGTTTCAAAAACTCGGAAGACGAGATAAATTGGAAGGGAATAACAACTGTGGTTAAATATTTTTTTAGGAGATCCTCGCGTTGGACTCCGTATATATAATAAACACCCTTATCGATTTTATAATCCGCGTTGACCTGGAGTAAGAGTGTTTGTAAAGCTTCATTAAAGGTAAGGTTGTTCAAGTAGATATTATCTACCATAACGTCGCGATCAAAAAGAAGTAAAAATTCTTTATTTGCTAGTTTAAATAAGGATAGGAGCAAGTCTTTGAAACGCGATTGGGCTACATGAAGATTAAACCTGCCTCCCTTTTGAGTGATCGCGTCACTCGGAGAAAAGCTCCCCCCTTGTGCCTGGGAAGACAGGCGCAGATAATAGTAACTTTTTTCAACATCAAGTCGAAAATTCGGATATTGGGCAATTGCTATTTTCAATAGATCAATTACACTTGCATCTTTCAGGTTGATCGTCATGGGTGTGTCAGGAATATTGTCATAAAGAATCGTTTTATTGATTTTATTTGAAACGACGCGAAGGATGTCCCGAAGAGGGACCTGATTGGCATTGACGTCCAGACTGCCATCGGGATTGACAGTCACAGAAACACGCGAAATATAGTAGACGCCGTGCACCAAAGTCGATGCAAGATGATAGGTGGCAAGAAAAGTCGCTAGTGCTTGCTGAAAACTCATGTTGGCAAAAACATAACTGGCTTTTCCGCTCACGGTTTCATCGGGCACGATCGAAACGTCGTTAAGCTCACCCAAGGTCAACAGAATGTCTCGAATGTTCTGGTCGCGAAATTCCAGGGTTTTCATGACCGTATTTTGCCCCCAGAGCAGGGACGCTCCAACAAAGATAAGACTGAACAATAAGATGAGCTTTCTCAAAATTTCCCCATAATTACGGCGAGACCACCCCAAAACAAGCTTGGCAAAAACGGGATGGCCTCAACCCTTTCGTTACGAAAACCCAGCCTCATGGACCAGGTGTAGGCTCCTAAGGCAGCCAGGCAAGCGAGAGCCAGGGCTACGACGAGTGACCAGAAATTCAACAGAAAGGCCAGCCCGCTCATAAAGAGGACGTCGGCCTCGCCAAGACGCCCAGGAAAGAACAAAAGCAACAAGGACCCCAGAATGAGGGTTACGCCAGCCTCGGCGAGGTGCGCCGGCCAGCCAGGGAAAGGTAGTCCAAACAGACACCAGATGCCATAGGTGAAAAATAACAACGGTGCCGATACACTTTGAGCTTTAAGGTCTTGAAACACTAAAGGGAGGGCCAAGGCCACAAAAACTAGCAAAGATAAGTCATTTCTCAGTACTAATAAAGCGCGAAA
>JABEVL010000079.1 GCA_013043995.1 Spirochaetales bacterium
GTATGCGGTCATGAACCAGTTGCGACTCCAGTACCCAGTCGAGGTGCTAACAACTCAGATAGAGGCGGCCAATACTGCGCCCACGCCTATCAAAAACTGATTCGAAAGGCTGGAATGCGTCCTTCGATGTCGCGAAAAGGAAACTGCTATGACAACGCCCCGACCGAAAGTTTTTGGGGAACGCTGAAACAAGAGATGGTCCACCACCGCCGGTTTCGAACCCGCCAAAAAGCTCAAGCAGCGATCCAAGAATGGATCGAGATCTTCTACAACCGCATCAGAAGACACACCAGTCTCGGAGGAAAAGCACCGGCCCGTTGGGCCGAAGAATACTACGCTAAAAGGAAATCAGCTTAAGAACACACTGTCCACTATTGACAGTAGAGGTCAAACGTCTTCCACGAGGCCCCCCGGTTGCTGTATGATCTTACCTGTTAATGAAGAATACTTTTGGATAATTTACAAGGTAGACTATGAGCAAGTACCCTTTCACGGCGATCGAACCCAAGTGGCAAAACTTTTGGTTGCAGAACAAAACCTTCAGGGCTGTAGAAGATCCCTCGATTCCCCGGGATCGGAGGCTTTACGTTCTGGACATGTTCCCCTACCCATCGGGGGCGGGCCTGCACGTGGGGCACCCCGAAGGTTATACGGCGACAGACATTTGGTGCAGGTTTCGGCGTCATCAGGGGTACAACGTTCTGCACCCGATGGGGTTCGACAGTTTTGGCCTGCCTGCCGAAAACTACGCGATCAAAACGGGAACTCACCCCGAAGCGACGACGAAAGTCAACATCGACAGGTTTCGTGCCCAGATTCAGAGCCTCGGATTTTCTTACGACTGGGATCGTGAGCTCGCGACCCATACTCCCGAATATTACAGATGGACCCATTGGATTTTTCTTCAACTCTTCAAGAAGGGTCTGGCCTACGAAGCCAAAATGCCGATCAACTGGTGCCCAAGCTGCAAGACGGGCCTGGCCAACGAAGAGGTCGTCGACGGCAAATGCGACAGGTGCGGAACCCAGGTCGAACGCCGCAACCTGAGGCAGTGGGTCCTCAAGATCACCGCCTACGCCGACCGTCTTGAAAAGGACCTGGACCTTTTGGACTGGAGCGAGAGCATCAAAACGATGCAAAGGAACTGGATCGGGCGTTCCGAAGGAGCCGATGTTCTTTTTGACGTCGAAGGTGCGGTCGGTCAGGACGGCAAACCCCTGTCCTTCTGGATTTTCACCACCAGACCCGACACGCTTTTTGGCGTTTCTTACATGGTGCTGGCGCCCGATCACGCCCTTGTCGATCAAATCACGACAGGGGCCCAAAAGGCCGAGGTTCAGGCCTACCAGGCCCAGGCGCGCCTCAAAAGCGACCTTGAGCGCACCGACCTGGCCAAGGACAAAACGGGTGTTTTTACAGGAGCTTGGGCGGTTAACCCGGTCAACGGCCGGAAGGTTCCCATCTGGATCTCTGACTACGTGCTGGCCGGTTATGGTTTTGGCGCGATCATGGCCGTCCCAGCCCACGACACGAGGGACTGGGCGTTTGCCCAAAAATTCGATCTGCCGATCCTCGAAGTGATCTCGCCCACGGGGCAACCCACGCAGGGAGGACTCCAGGCGTGCTTCACCGGCAGGGGTTTGGCCGTCAATTCGGGTGAGTTTGACGGCAGCGACAGTGAGACCTTCAAAAAGAAAATCACGGCCTGGCTTGAGTCGCGGGGGCGGGGACGTTTATCGGTGAACTACAAGCTGCGCGACTGGATCTTCAGCCGCCAACGTTACTGGGGCGAGCCTATTCCCGTGGTGCACTGTCCCGCGCACGGGATCGTTCCCCTCGATGAAAGCCAACTTCCGCTCCGTTTGCCCGAGGTGGCGAGCTACGAACCGACGGGAACGGGCGAAAGCCCTCTGGCGGCGATTGAAAGCTGGGTCAACACGACCTGCCCGATCTGCCACGGCCCGGCCAAGCGTGAGACCAACACCATGCCGCAATGGGCGGGATCTTGCTGGTACTACCTGAGGTTTTTGGACCCGCACAACGAGAAAGTCTTTGCGTCTCCAGAAAGAATTGACTACTGGATGCCCGTCGACCTTTACGTGGGCGGTGCCGAACACGCGGTTCTTCACCTTCTTTACGCCCGTTTTTGGCACAAGGTTTTGTTTGACCTAGGGGTCGTCAATACCCCTGAACCCTTTGGCCGCTTGGTCAACCAGGGGATGATCCTGGGGGAAAACGGCCAGAAGATGTCCAAAAGCCTGGGGAACGTCGTGAACCCTGACGAAATCGTCGCAGAGTTCGGGGCAGATACCCTGAGGGTTTACGAGATGTTTATGGGGCCGCTCCAGGACTCCAAGCCCTGGAACACAAACGGCGTCGCGGGAGTAGCCCGGTTTTTGAACCGGGTGTGGCGCTTTGCCGAGGATACGGCCTGGACCGAGGAAGCTCCGTCCCGCGAGGTTTTGAAGGTCCTTCACAAGACAATCAAAAAGGTCACGGCCGATACCGAAAACCTCAACTTTAATACAGCAGTCAGCGCCATGATGGTTTTTATGAACGAGGTCGGGGACCTGAAAACCTTGAGCCGGTCGGTCTGGAAAACCTTCGTGATCCTGCTTTCTCCGTACGCCCCCCATCTCGCCGAGGAACTTTGGCTGATGGCCGGTGGTCAACCGAGCGTGACCCGCGAACCTTGGCCCGTCTGGGACGAAGCCCTTTGTGTGGACGACGAAATCGAGATGGTTTTTCAGATCAACGGGAAAATCCGTTCCCGGCTTGTCGTTCCCGCTGGACTTTCAGGGGAAGAAATGGAAACCCTGGCCAA
>JABEVL010000080.1 GCA_013043995.1 Spirochaetales bacterium
CACCACCCCCGGAGCTCAACAATGAAGACCAAACCGCTGACGATCACACTCGTTGTTCTGATCGCCCTCATGGGCTTCCTGTACTTTTTTGGACCATTCTACGAGATCAAGGAAGGCCAACAGGCCGTGATCACCCAGTTCGGCTCGATTGTCGCTACCGACCAAACGGCGGGTCTCAAGCTCAAAATTCCGTTTATCCAAGACGTGACGATCTATCCCAACAAGATCATGTCCTGGGACGGTGAACCCCAGCTCATTCCGACCCTGGAAAACCAGTTCATCTGGGTCGACACGACGGCCCGTTGGCGCATCACCGACCCCCGGCGCTTCTACGAGGCCGTCAAATTCCTGCCTCGGGGTTATTCGCGCCTTGACGACATCATCGACCCCGCCGTCCGGCAGGTGATTTCGACAAATCCCCTGATCGAAGCCGTCCGCAGCACCAACGTCATCAATCAAACTCAACATTCGACAGCGGTCATGGACGCCAACGGCGAAGAAATCCAGGGACTCAATTCGTTGATTTCGACCAACACGACCTACAACCCCATCAAGGTGGGACGTTCCCAGCTCTGTCTTGAAATCCTCAAGAGTGTTAAGGACAACATCTACAATCAGTTTGGCATCACGGTTATTGACGTTCTGATCCGGCAAATCCGCTACTCGGACCAGCTCACCCAGTCGGTTTACAACCGTATGATCAGCGAACGCGAACAAATCGCCGCCGCCTACCGCTCCTACGGGCAGGGCAAAAAACAAGAAATTCTGGGCAAGATGGACAGAGAAAGAAAGACGATTTTGTCGGCGGCCTACGCCAAAGCCGAAGAAATCAAGGGCCGAGCCGACGCCAAGGCCGCCAAGATCTACGCCAGTGCCTACAACGCCGACCCGTCGTTCTACGAGTTCTGGAAATCGATGGAATCCTACCAGAAGACCCTGCCCCAGTTCCCCAAGACTCTGACGACCAACATGGATTACTTCAAGTTCCTTTATTCGCCCCACGGTTAGTTTCTCAACGACCAGGCTACGGTCTGGTCGTTCTTTTGCTTTTGAGGTAGGCTGAAAACTCAGGAGCGCAATTCATGAAAAAATGGCTTTTACAATCACTAGGCGCCGGCATCTTCTTTTTTGCCGGTGTTCTAGGCCTCTGGGCCCAGGAAAACCTGCTTTCCATTCAAAAACCCGATCAAAGCTGGTCCTACATCGATGCTACGGGCAAGGTGCGCCTGGAAGGGCCTTACAAGGCAGCCGACGACTTTTCCCAGGGGTTGGGCAGGATCAGCCTGAACGACACCACCACAGCCTTTATCAACCTCAAGGGCAAGGTCGTTTTCACGATCAATACCCCGTTCAACTTGACCGGCAACTTTGCCGATGATCGCGCCTGGTTCGTCCAAAACGGGCGCATGGGCTTTGTCGACAAAACCGGAAAAGTGGTCATCCCCCCCCAATTCGTCCCCGAAGCGGACACTTCCCAACAGAGCAACCAACCCTACCTCCCCGCGTATTTTTCCGACGGTCTGGTCCCGGCACGGCAGCCCCTGAGCGTCGGCTGGGTCAAGGCCGACGGAACCTGGGTTCCCGCTCCTGTCAAAGATGTCACCGTGGACGGCACCGCCCTTTCTGCCGATTTCTCCTCCATCCACTCCTTTTCGGAAGGTCTGGCCGCCTACAACGACGGCAAGTCCTGGGGCTACCTGAACGCTGACGGCAAGACAGTCCTTGCACCGCGCTGGAGGGAAGCGCGACCTTTTTCGGACGGTCTGGCCTTGGTTCTCGGTGCCAACGCCTGGGGTTACATTGACAAAGAGGGTCACCCGGCATTTTCTCAGCAATTTGAGCAAGCACGTGATTTTCACGGCAACCGCGCCGCTGTCAAACTTCACGACGGCTGGGCCCTGATCGACACCCAGGGGAAAATCATCACGCGTGGCTGGCAGGACCTGGCCCTTGCCGAAGACACGCAAAGAGCCCTCGTCAAAGACCCGATCTACGTCTATCAAAAGGACGGAAAACGCGGACTTGTCGATTCCAACGGCCAGCTGCTCGGAAAACCCGTCTGGGATCAGGTCTACGCCTTTGTCGGTAAAACGGCGATCGTCGTCAGCAACAACCTCTACGGGCTCGTCGACCGCCAGGGTAAAACAGTCCTTGATCCAAAGTGGGACGAAATCGGTTACGAGCGCGATGGAAGAATCGCCTTCTCCCAGGACAAAAAATGGGGCTGGCTCGACGCCTCTGGTCAGGTCGTTCAGCCCCCTGTTTGGGTGTGGGCTGGAGATTTTCAGCACGGTTTAGCCCCCGTCTTTGACGGGAAACACGGAGGGATGGTCGACCTTTCGGGGAAACTCGTCGTCCCCTTGATTTACCAGGAAATTGGGAATCTCAAGGACGGGCTGCGGATCATGAAAATCGGCGGCAAGATGGGAGCCTTGGACGAAAACGGCAACGTCGCCGTTCCTGCCGTCTACGACGCCATTCAGGATTTTAGCGAAGGGACCTCGTGGGTTTCCCAAAATGGGGAGGTGTTTCGTATCGACACCCACGGGAAACGCCTCACCAGCGGTCATTGGAACTACGCGGCACCGGCACTCTCGGGCCAGCCGGTTCTCGTTGCCAGCGGCGGACGCATGGGCTTTTTGAACACCGACGGGCAGTGGGCCATTGCTCCTGTCTGGGACCGTGCCTTGGGCTTTGCCGACGGGAAGGCCCTCGTCGCCCTGCGAAACGAAAGGGGGAACAGGTGGTACTACACCGATGCGACGGGAAAGGTTCTCTTTGCCGATCAAGAATGGTCGCCCTTTGGTCTTTTCCGCGAAAACCGAGCTTTTGTGCTGATCAGCCGCGATTCAGAGGGCTTTCACCTGGGTCTGGTTGACCAGGAAGGCAAACTCCTGGCCACGGGCTTTCGTGCCGCTCTGGGAGGTTTTCACAACGGCAAGGCAGCCGTGGCCTTTGACTACGGAACCTGGGGTTTTGTGGACCCCCAGGGAAAAAGGCTCTTCGACGGGAAGTCCTGGCAGAGAACCTACCCGTACGCCGAAGGTCTGGCGACGGTCATACAGGACGGCAAGTTCGGCTTTATCGACGAAAACGGTCAATGGGCGATTCCAGCTCGATTCGACCGCGCAGGGCTCTTTTCGGGGGGTCTTGCCTGGGTAGAAGAAAACGGGAAGGACGAGTACGTGGACAAAACCGGCCAGGTTGTCTGGAGTCAGCCCACACCTGAAGCC
>JABEVL010000081.1 GCA_013043995.1 Spirochaetales bacterium
GAAAGCTGGAAGCTCGACTTGAAGAACGACGATTTGCCGACGTAAGCGTCCAAAAGTCCTAAGTACGCAGCGCCCCCCACCATGGCGGCGATTTTGGCGTCGCGGCTGAACAAAAACTGGGCCTTGGCCTCGGCACGGGCCCCGATGTGCGTCCAGTAGAAAGGCTGGGAGTTGCTCCCCAGAAACTGCGAGGTATCGACAAGGATGTAGGCTCCTCCGCCGGCGAGGGCGGCGCTCACCGTCAAATCAAACCGGCCCAGCCGCAGGGGATAAAACTCTGCCCCCAGGTAGGAGTAAAAGGGCAGCCAAAGGACGTTGCTCACGTCAAGGATGAGGGGGACCTCGATTCCAAAAAGGGGCTTAACGTCCCAGAAACCCCTGTTATAGACGGATTGGATCCCTACGCTCAGGTTGTAGGCGTCCCCATCCGAAGTGAAACGGTGAACAAGGTTGACGTAGGGTTCGACGTCTACGCCCAATCTGGGAATTTCGTGGACGGTTTCGCCGACAAAAGGGTTCCCGTAGGCGATGAAGGCGTCCGAGCTGGTGTCGTTCACCTTGCGGACAATGATGAGACCGACTTCCTTTTGCTTGTCCACCCCGTCCTCAGTGACGTCCTTCCGCAGCGAATATTCGTCCCCGACCATGATGCCGAGGTTACGGCCCAGTTCGATCTTGGCGGTTTCAAAACCGACGTCCAGAACCCCTGAGGTGATCTGAAACTGGGGAACCTTGCGAAGGTCGAAGGTCAGCAGCGGGATCATCTCTTGAAGCGCCATTTCGGCGGCCTTTTGAGGGTAGCGGTCGAAGCCTTGCGTGCGAAGCTGGATGAACCCTCCTGGGATCGGGCTCAGGTCGGAGCCCCTGAGAATCGTGAAGGTGGTTTCAATATCGGCTTCGTGCACGTTGTTGGGGCGGCGGATGACCTGGAAGCCTGTGACACGGGGGATCACCACGAGGAACGAACCCGCGATTTTGTTGTACTCGTCAAGGGTAAGGAACTGCTCGCCGAACTGAATGCCCGTGTTGGGGGGGCTGCTCTGCTCTTTGATGAGTTTGAGTTTGGCGACAAAATCTTTCAGACGCAGGTTGTCCAGACGAAAGGCTAGGCCTAAAACGTTGAAACGCCCAATGGTGAGAAGCGTTTGCTTAATCTGGGCGTCGACACCCTCCATCAGAGCCCTAGGGACCGAAGGATCGCCTGAGGATAATGAAAACAGGGCGATGTCTTGCTTTTTAGAGGGAACTTGGGCCTGCAGGGCCGAGGCCAGGGCCAAAAAAACAAAAAAAACGCCGATCCTTTTCATGGGTTCTCCTTGGGCCGTATCTTAACAAACATTTGGACTCGAAGGAAGCACAACGGCCTCCCTAGTTAAGAGAGTTCAAGCTCGACAAAAACGGGGACGTGGTCGCTCCCTTCCACCTGGGGAAAAATCTCCGCCGAGCGGAGCTTGGACTTCAATCCCTGCGTGACGCAGTGGTAGTCGATCCTCCAGCCGATGTTTTTGGCACGGGCGTTGAAACGGTAGCTCCACCAGGAAAAGGCTTGGGTATCAGGGTGAAGGGCCCTGAACGTGTCGGTCCACCCGTCAGCCAAAAAACCGTCCATCCAGGCCCGTTCTTCGGGCAGGTAGCCGGGGTTGCCTTCGTTGTCCTGGGGACGGGCCAGGTCGATCGGCTGGTGGGCGATGTTGTAGTCCCCGCAGAGCACGATCTGTTGCCCTTGGGCTAGGCGCTGACGGCCCCACTCGGCAACAGCCTGGCAAAAACCGAGTTTGTAGTCGAGCCGGGCACCGGCTTCCTGGCTGTTGGGAAAGTAGGCCCCGGCAAAAATCCAGGAACCAAAGTCCAGGGCCAAAAAGCGGCCCTCGTTGTCAAATTCTTCCACGCCGAGGCTCGAAACCTTGAGAGGCTCATGCCGCGAATAAATCGCCACGCCGCTGTAGCCTTTTTTTTGCGCCGAAGCCCACCAGACCTGCCAGCCCGGGCGCTGGGTGAATTCTGGGCCGAGCTGCTCGGGTTGAGCTTTCGTTTCTTGCAAGCAGACAAGGTCGGCCTGCGACGCCTCCAACCAGTCGAAAAGACCCTTGGTGGCACAACTTCGTACACCGTTGACATTCCAAGAAAATAATTTCATTTTCACATTATAGTCTACGCCGCTTTTTCACGTAGATGAAATAAACAAAAAGTGTTAAACTTGCCTCATGCCGGATGAAAATACCATTCTCCCCAACAGCAACCGACGTGCGCCTCGTAAAAAAGTGGATATCGAGGGGTGGTACAACTATTCTGACAACTGGTACCCGTGCAAAATTTACGACCTTTCTGTCAGCGGTGCCGGGCTCAAAATTAACCAGTTCTTTATTTCAGGCGATATCATCCGGCTTAAATTCGGCGTTCGCGAAGACTTCCGCATCGTCGAAGCCATCGTGGTCAACGCCAACGGCACGAGGATCGGCGTCCGTTTCGACGTTGACCCCACGATGAAAGATTTTATTCAAGAAGTCATGAGCAGTTATCATAAGGCTACGAACATTCGGAGGATCTGATGAGCGCTTCGTCCCCCTTGCCCCCGGTGGGCATCGTTGGTTTCGGAAACATGGGCGAAGCCCTTGCCGCGGGGTTGTTGCACAGGTACGCAAAAACCCGCGTGATGGTTCTCGAGCAGAACGCCGAGGCCAAGGCCAAGGCCCTGCTGCAGTACAAGTTGCCCGTGGCCGAAAACCTCGGCCAGCTTTACAAGGAATCGCAGATCCTAGTGATCGCAGTCAAGCCGCAGGACCTCAGCGGGGTCGTGGGGCAATTGGCGGACTTGGGCTTCGGAAAAAGCGGCAAGGGCCTGATTTCTATCGCTGCGGGGGTTAAAACCTCCTGGTTCACGCAGAAACTTTCCAGTGCCGACGTGGTCCGTTTTATGCCCAACCTGGCGGCCAAGGTCGGGGCCTCGCTGGTCGGTGTTTCCTTGGCTGCCGACTGCCAGGAAAGCTTGGCCGCCCAGGCCCAACTGATCGCCGGGGCCCTCGGAGACGCCGCCCTCGTTCCCGAAAAATCGATGGCGGCGGTGACGGGAATTTCGGGTTCGGGTATCGCTTTTGTGTTCCGCTTTCTGCACGCCCTGGCGATGGGGGGGGTCCGGGAAGGCTTGTCCTACCCGCAGGCCCTGGCTTTTGCCCTGGCCACTGCCGACGGTGCCGTCAAACTTTTGCGTGAAACCTCGGAGCATCCCATTGCTTTTGAAAGCAA
>JABEVL010000082.1 GCA_013043995.1 Spirochaetales bacterium
AGCCAGGACTAGGCCTCTATTTGCTCCCTTTTGGAGCTCGTCGATCGTCTGACCTTGGTCCCAACTCCAGTGCAAGGCTGCCGTTAAGGCTGCCAGTTTCTTCCTTTCCTTTTGAACGAGGTCCGCCCCTTGATGAAACGTCTGGAGGGTGTCGGCGACCACGCCTTCCAAGGTGTCCGCATCTTTAGCCCAGAAGGCGGCTTCGCTTTTTGCCAAGGCTAGGGCATATTCGGCATCCTGAACGTGGGTACTCTTGTTTTGGACGGCGTCTTTCCACGCATTGAACGCTGCCTGCAGTTTCGATTTGGACTGGGTGAGCTTTTGACGAACCGCATGAAGAGCCGTCTGAAGCAGAGCCTCTTCATCCAGAACCTTAAAAACGTCCTGTGAAGACTGTTGCGAGTTCTGAACTCGACGGTATAGTTCGTTGATCAAACTATTTTCAAACTGCTGAATCGCTTCTTTCTTTTTTCCATTCCAAAAAAGGGCGTCGATATAGGTCTGACGAAGCTGGGGGTTGTCGGGGTTTTGCTCGAGCTGGACTTTGAACTCGTTTAAAACGGTGCGGCGAAGGTTGATTTTTTCCTGAAAGGACGCCAGGTAACCCTTCAACGTGTTTGACGGCACAAAAGTTTTTTGGATTTGCTGGCGCACTTGCTCGGCTTCGGCCGTTTTCCCGTCGCGGGTCAGGACGGCCATCAGGGCAAGGCGAAACACAATTTCGCGAGGAAAAAGCGCGCTGGCCTTGGTGTACACCTTGGCCGACTCCTCGGGATACCCGTTGACATCAAAGATTTGCCCGGCATGGAGCCAATCCGATTCCTTGAGACCTAACTGTTTCATCATGATGTTGAGTTTGGCCAAGCCTTCGCTGACGCGGCCGGCCCATTCCAGGGTCAACGCCTGATTGATTTCAAGGTTGAGATCGTTCGGGTTGGCTGAAAGACCCTCGGTGTAAAGTTGGAGAGCATCGTTGTACCGTCCAGCCCAGGCCATTTCTTTGGCGGCTTCGGCCCAAATCGAAGCATCGTGGGGAACCTTGGCCAGGTAGAGCCTGTAGTACTGAAGGGCCTCGTCGAGCTCACCCGACCAGAGTCTTTCTTTGGCTATCCACAAAAGAAGCTGAACGTTTTCCGGCGCGACCAGCCGGGCACTGGCCAGTGTTTTGAGGGCGTTAGAATAGTCGGCCAGCAAGGTATAAACCTGGGCAAGTTCCAAATAAGGGGCAAGGTGGGTAGGGTCGGCTTGAATCGCCCGCCTGTAATCCCCCAGCGAAAGGTAGGGGGTGTCAATCGACCTGTCACTCAGATCCTTGGGGAACACCGAGGGCAAAAGCGCAAGGTTGGGAGCAGGGGAATCGGCCAAGCGAAGAAAGAAGGCGTCCAAGAAAAGAAAATAGCGTCCATCATACCGCCGCTTTTCTTTGACCTCGATGCGAATCTGGTGCAACCCGGCACTGAGATTCAAGGGAACCGTCAACCTGTTCCAGAAAAGCAAAGGTGAATAACTTGAAACTACGTTGATATTTCCACGGTGAACGAGGATGGACTTTTCCCCGTCAACCGTCAGCTCAAACGTTGAAGCATAACTCGGACTCAGCTCATTTTCAGGACCAACGGGAGTTCCCCCGTACCAAAAGTGGTAGGTCCCAGATTTGGGAATTTGGACCACGTACTCGGCGTAGTAAGGCTGGGAGAGTGCCGTGGTTTTGTTGAGCTGCAGTTGCTTTTGTCCCGAGCTTGAATAGTCAAGGATCGCTTCTTGGGCAAAATTGGTCGCCACGGCGTCCTCGGCTTCCCAATAAACGAGCTGCGGATTCTCAGGCGGAAAAATTGGTTCAATGCGATTCGTGTTCTGACCGAAAAGAGAAAGAGAACACACGAGTCCAAATAAAAGTAAGAAGGTACGGCGCATGCTTCTAGTATCGACTTTTTTGACATTTTTTCAAAGATCGGCATGAAAAAAAACCTCCGCCGCTCTGCAGAACTCCTTATTCTTACGGGAGCCACTTCATACCTCGTTTCTCTGTTTGGTTATGCTCATGCCCAATTTGTCCCGTTGGCAGCGCTCTTCCTTTGTTTTCCAGGCCTTGTTTTTGCTCTTTTTTACGGATTTTATTGGGCGCTTGCCGCCTTAGTGCTGAACATCGGGGGCGTCTTTGCGATGGGTCTGTGGTTCAAGACTTCCCTGTCGCCCCTTGTATTCTGGCTTGAAGCCGGGAGCCTCTTCGTTCTGCTTGTTGTGACAGCGAGGACCTTTGCTTTACAAGCACAACAGGCAGCAAAGCGCCGTTTCCGCGAACTGATCGGACGGCTCCACAGAGTCAAGCGTGAAAACCTTGCCCTGCGGCGCGCCAGTTTACTCTTAGAAAATCGTCTCGCCCAACAAAAACGTTTTGCCCCTTTTCTTTTGGAACGTTTGAACAACCTGGACCGGCTCGACCTCAATTTGGCCCTCCGAGAGGTTTTGGAACTCGCTCGGATTTTTATTGGTGCCGAAAAAGCCTCGATCTGGTGTCCAGCGCCTGCAGGAACCAGCCTCAGCTTGGGTGCTTCCTTGGGTTGGCTCCCGAACGACGGATTTCCAGTCGAAAAATCTCTTGATGGATCGATTGAAGGTTGGGTTTTCCGAAACGCTGAAAGGTTCTCGATCCGCATGGCGGCGGGTTTTGACCACTACCGAAAGATGAAACCCGAAAGGAACATTCTGACGCAGCCCATCTACAGGCACGAGCGGGTCTGGGGTGTTCTTAACATTGAAAGCATGCCCTTTGCCCTCTATTCTCCCTACGCCGAAAGCGTCTTAGAGGTGATTCTTAAACTTTCAGAAAAATTTCTTGACCCCATCATTGAACACGAAGAGCAGTTCCGCAACCAAGAAACAGATCCTGTTACCGGCCTTCCTTCTGTCTCGGTTTTTTTCAAAACTTTAGAGACGAAGTGGGAGCGGTTCAGACTTGATCAACGCCGGGTCAGCGTGGTGATTCTTGAGTTTTCGGAACCGCGGCGCGATCTGGACCC
>JABEVL010000083.1 GCA_013043995.1 Spirochaetales bacterium
CTCGGGGGAAGTCAAATAAAATTGCCGCCCGTCCACCTCTTTGGGAAACCCCGAATCCGGCATGACGGCGATGGGCTTGTTGACATTTTTACGCAAAACGGCCAGGGCATCCAGGGCATCCGTCGGCCCCATCAGGTTCATTCCGACGGTGTCCACGTCGAGAGTCCCAAAAAACTTACCCCAGGCCTCAGCTTCGCGCTGGTAAAATTCAGGCCCCGCAAAAACGGACCGGCTAAAGGTGAACTGGGCCTGAATGGGCAGCTCAGGGGCCATCTTGCGGGCGACCTCGACGGCGATCTCAAGTTCACGGCGGCTGGAAAAAGTCTCCAGGAGCAGGACATCGATCCCTGCCCGCACCAAAGCCCCGATATGAGCCTGGAACGATTCACGGGCTTCGCCCTCCGTGAGCGGACCCTCAGGTGCCAAAAGACGCCCCGTCGGTCCGGCACTTCCGGCCACGTAAACCTGGTCGCCCGCAGCCTCGCGCGCCAGGCGCACGGCCTCCCGGTTGATGTGCTCGGTTTTTTCGGCCAAGCCGAAACCCCGCAGTTTCAAAGGATTGGCGCCGTAGGTGTTGGTTTCAATGGCCTGGGCGCCTTTGGCGATGTACTCCTTGTGGACGTCGAGCACCATCTGAGGGTTGGTCAGGCAGACTTCCTCAAAACATTTCTTGAGATAAACGCCCTTGGTAAAAAGGTAGGTCGCCATGGCTCCATCGAACAGCAAAACGCCGTCCTTGAGCCTTTCCAGGTAGGGTTTGAGCATCCGGATCTATTTCATCCTTGAAGCAAGTTCCGCCAGAACTTCATCGACGGGAATGTCCTTGACTTCCAGAAGAACCATCAGGTGGTAAATCAGGTCAGCCGCCTCGCTCACGATGTCGTCGCGGTTTTGTGCCAGGACGAGTTCGATCGCTTCCTCCCCGGTCTTTTTACGAATTTTGTCTTCGCCCTTTTGAAACAGATGGGTCGTGTAGGAACCTTCGGGCATATCACGCCGTCTTTGGGCAATTACAGCGCTGACCCGTTTCAGGGTCGGCTCCTGAGTCCCTTGAACGGCTTCCTTATGGACCCCCAGATGGGCCATTAACGAAGCGTCCTTGGTGGCAGGGTGACGCCGGAAAGCCTCTGTTTGGGCCTGATCCAGGATCGCCTGGTACCAGGAACCCGCCTTGTCCAAAAGATTATGAAAACCCACACCGTCCAGGGGTAAAACCCTCCCCGTTTCAGGGTGAACCACCCAGACTTCCTTACGCTCGATGCTCTTATGAAAAGCCTTGCGGTTCATGAGCAGGGCTCCCAACAGGCTTCCATCCGTCGAGACCACCGCCAAGGGCAGAGTTAAGCCATCGTTCACCAGACACCCCCATAACTTTTTTGATGCCGGGCAACAGCCTCGGCCAGGTCAAGCTTGCCCCGATACAGGGCCTTCCCCGTGATCACGCCTGCCAAAAGCGGGTGGTTTTGGGCTGCCAGACGGGCCACGTCGTCCAAAGAGGCTACTCCCCCCGATAGAATCACGGGCAGACCCGCCGCCTCGGCCACGGCCAGGGTCCTTTCAACGTCGGGTCCGCCCAAGGTTCCGTCACGGGCGATGTTGGTATAAATCAAGCTGACAGCTCCCAGGTCGCGGCAACGGCGGGCCAGCTCCAGATCGCTCAAGGAACTGCCCTGTTCCCACCCCGAGACCTTGACCTCGCCGTCGAGGGCGTCGATTCCCGCGATGAAATGAGCGCCGAACCTTTGGGCCCAGCTTTCAAAAAGTTCAGGTTGGCGCACCAAAAGCGTCCCGACCACAAGACGGTCCACCCCCTGGGCCAAAAGCTCCTCGACATCCCGGTCCGTGCGAATCCCGCCCCCGACTTCAAGCACGGCGTCCACAGCACGGCGAACCTGGCCTATGATGGCACGGTTGACCCCCAGGCCGTTTTTGGCGGCGTCCAGATCAACGATATGGATTCTTTGGGCTCCGGCGCGGACAAAGGCCCGAGCCGTCTCGACGGGATCATTGGCGTACGTTTCGACCTGGGCGTAATCTCCCTGGTGCAGGCGCACGCACCGGCCCCCTAAAAGGTCGATCGCTGGGATCACGAGCACGGAACACCGCCTTGGGCGCGGCAAATCGCCGAGGCAAGGGCTTCAAGCTCACCGGCAGGCAGGGCCTTACGGTTGTTCGGTCCGACTTTCCATCCAAAACCGTCACCCTTAAAACGCGGAATCACATGAAGATGCACGTGGGGAACCTCCTGCCCGGCCTCAGCCCCGTCGGAAAGCCAAAAATTGACACCTTCACAACGGACGCCCGAAACGCGCAAACTATCCGCCAGCTTTTGGGCGGTCATCAACAGGTGCCCTGCCGTGGCGGCGTCAAGCTCGGACAAGGAAACGGCCTTCTGCTTGGGGATCACCAGGAGGTGTCCGGGGTTCACCGGGAAAATGTCCAAAAAGGCCAGGCACACGGCGTCTTCGTAAAGCTTGTAACAGGGCAGTTCGCCGCGAAGAATCCGGGCAAAAATATTCTGATCGTCGTACATTTTTTCCTCCGTTGCGTCTCAGCTGGTCCTCTGCCAAGCGACGGTCTGACCCGCGTTGGGAGTAACGACGCCGTGGTAGCTTTCGGGCACAACCCAAGGACGGCGTTCAAGCACAATTTTCCTCTTGTTCCGGGGGAGCCCATAGAAATCAGCCCCAAAATGCGACACAAAAGGCTCCAGGCGCTCCAGGCGGCCTGCGTTGTCAAACAAATCGGCCAACATCGGCAAACTGACGGGCATCGTGTAACAACCCGCGCTGCACAGGGCCGATTCTTTGTCGGTACGGACGTGGGGGGCACTGTCCGAGCCGAAGAAAAAAGCCGGATTCCCGGAAAAGGCGGCTTCCCGCAGAGCTTGACGGTCCGAAGGACGTTTCAAGAGGGGTTTGCAAAAAAGGTGGGGTTTGAGACTTCCGCCCGCCAGATCGTCAAAAGTGTAGGTCAGATGGTGCGCCGTGATCGTCGCAGCGGTCCGAGGGCCGGCCTCCAGCACCGCCAAGATTCCGTCCGCCGTGGAAACGTGTTCGAGCACGATGCGCAATCGGGGGAACCTGCGGCGCAGGGCACGAAAGCCCGTCAAAAAGGCGGCTTCCCGGTCCATTGAGAAGGCCGAAGGC